>JACDOC010000018.1 GCA_017656295.1 Bacillus sp. (in: firmicutes)
TCTACGAAACGTCGATGCTTATAAAAATCAAAGAAATTTAAAGAAAAAACGAGTAAATCAATATTTTATAGAGGGAGGAGAGAAAATGAGAGACATCTTGCAAAAGTTTTTCGGCCGACCACAAGGTTTTTAGGAAGCATTGGTGGAAGGATTATGGCATTTACGAATAAGGAACTTAACGAATGGACATTGTCATTATTGAATATACGAAATTCTGATAGGGTATTAGAGATTGGATTTGGTCCCGGAATCGCAGTAGAGAAGATAAGTAATGTTATCAAAGAAGGAATAATCGTAGGAATTGATCCTTCAGAGGTAATGCTTTCTCAAGCGCAAAAGAGAAATGAGGTGGCCATAAGCGAAGGAAAAGTAAAGCTACATCTTGCAGAAATTGAGAATCTGCCTGTATTTGACGAGACATTTGATAAAATTTTTTCGATTAATTCAATTATTTTTTGGAATCAACCTATAAAAAGACTAAAAGACTTACGCAAATTGATGAAGCCAAACGGATTGATTGCCATTACAATCCAACCACGCTCTAAGGAGGCTAATAATGAAATCGCACTCGAGGAAGGTAAAAAATTAGTACAGTATCTCAAAGAGGCAGGGTTTTCACAAATTCAACTGGAAGTCAAAGAAATGAAGCCTGTTTTAGCTGTATGCGCTATGGATGTTAATCCATCGAGTTAGCAATCCGTTTGCAAATAGTTCCATTACTTTGTAAATAATAACAAAATGATCATTGAATTTATGAACGAATCAATATAGTTTATACAAAAAAAGTCAATTTGTAAGTAATATTTTTGTCTTTAAGGTAATCTAATAAATAAGTCACATGATTTAGCAATCATTCATTATGAAAGGAGAACCACACATGCCGAGCCAAAAGCTTGTTAACGCACTTGTTGAACAAATGAATTATGAATTCGAATCAGCCAATATTTATTTAGCGATGGCAGCATACTGTCAAGCGGAAAATTGGGATGGGTTTGCGAACTTCCTTTTAGTTCAAACAGAAGAAGAACGCTTTCACGGAATGAAAATTTTCCGTTACTTAAAAGATATTGGGGAGCGTGCGATGATTACAGGTTATGATACTCCGAAAAACGATTTTGAATCGATTTTAGACTGTTTTGAGTCTGCTTATGAACACGAAAAAGAAGTAACTAAGCGCATTTATGCTCTTTCTGACTTAGCCCTCGATGAACGAGATCACGGTACGATTCATTTCCTTAAATGGTATATTAATGAACAAATCGAAGAAGAAGCGATGTTTGATCACATTATTGTTCAATTAAAACGGCTTAATAACGATACCAATGGAATGTTTTTACTTGATCGTGAGTTTGCTGCAAGAACATTTAATCCTCCACAAGAATAAAATTTGGGAAAAACGGGGAAATGTTCAATTCGACCTTTTCTTTCAAATAGGATTGTCCTAAGAAACCAATCGTTGTTTTTAGTTCTTTTAAATGGAGATGGGGATTAGTAAAGCTTGGAACGAAAATCCAAGCGTTTTTCTATTTAAGAAAAGGGTAAATGTGTAAAAAAGCAAGAATGACATTCATGTGCATTAAAATGTTAATGGTAATTGTGAAAAAAGGGAGGGACCAATTATTCTAAAATACCTAATAATATATACTCTCTTTTAGTTACTACACCCGTTTCTGGTAAATGATGAACTCTTTGAAATAAATGAACAGCTCTCTCAGTTGTCTTATCAAAAATTCCATTTATCTTCCCATGATAAAAGCCCATTAGTTTTAGTCTTTCTTGGACGATTTGAACCAAATTCCCTTTTGAACCGAGAGATAAATTTTTTAAATCTCCATTTCCAATACCTGTGATAGGTCCTACTATATGTACAACCGTACCTTCAGATACGATTTCAAATAACTCTTCCACATCCTCGTTTCGCATTCTGATACAACCACTGCTTACATTATTACCGATCAACCAAGGTTTATTTGTTCCGTGAATTCCATACTCTCCCCAAGGTACGTTTAATCCTAACCAGCGAGTGCCAAAACCACCTCCCCACGATCTAGATTTTTTGGTAATCATAAATGTTCCAATAGGCGTAGGCGAATCCTCAGTTCCAGGTGATATTTTATATCTCTTGATGACTTTTACACCTTCAATTACGTAAAGCTCTTTCGTCCATAAATCAACCTTAATGTAAATTTTTTGAATTTTTTCACTGTGGACTTCACTAAATGGAGATATAGTTAAAAAGATGATCATAGAAATAAGAACAAAAAAATTAGTTCTTCTTATTTTGTTTTTCATCTCGATATAACTCCTTCAAAAAGTATTGTCCGTCTATATACCAGCGATCAATGATACTATCTCTTCTAATAATGAAATGGATATCCATTTTTTCTCTACCTTTATTTCTCTTATAGAATTCAACTTCAACTGGGATTTTCATTAAGATTTTTTCGTTCATGTCGTTCACAGGTGATAATGAACTATTTGTGATCTTAAAATAAGTAAAATCGTTTATTATTTTGGTCAACGGAGATAGGGTCTCTTTCGCAACCGTTAGTTCTAATAGTTGGTGATCGTGAGTGTTAATAGCTATTGCAAATATTTGAATTAGTTCATATGGGTCGATGCGATTCATGTAATCATGAATCTTTCCACCAGCTTTTAATATCATTATTTTATGAGATAAATCCATATGATCTGATCGATGGGTTGTACTTCCCCAAAAATGAATACAAAAATGTCCCGGAAAACCATTTTTAATAGCACCTGCACCATGAGGCATTCCATGCATGGATGCAGCAATCATCTGGTCATCAATAAGAACGATGATGGCTCTCCTATTCCAACTCCATTTTCCATTGTATATTTCTTTCATTATTTTTGTGTCTTTTCTACTTAGTGGTTGGACATCAGCATGCTTATTTCCCGCTCTTCTTTGAACTCTAAATTGTAAACCTGTTTCCACATCAACAACTGTAAAAGTTGTTCCTTTAGGCAGAATTTGATTGGCGATTTCCCAATGCAAAACTTCAATCATATAACTAATAGGGGTATCGTTGTCTTCATAATAATCTTCATTAGCTAATGCTTTCATTGGAAGGATCAAAAAAATAATAGAAAGGATCATCATATGAAATCTTAACTTCATCATTACATATACCTCACATTACATAAATTTCTTTTTTATTTTTAGCTACAAGAAAAACGAAATTGACGGTAATTATTAGAAATTGATGTTTGTTTAAAAATTGGACTCGGAGAACAGGGAGAAGATAATAAACTGAGTGAAAATAGGTTCGACCAAAATGGCGAATGACGAAGATAAGATGGCTTTTCTTTTAGAGGTTTTTGTAAGAAGACTTAGCTATTATAAAGAGAAGATAGACAGTCATATATCTACTGTGGACTGTTTATTTGAAATTATTGTGCGCGAGGAGGAAACGATCAAAGAACTACTCTTACAGGAAATAAAGGGGAAAGAGAAGATCGGCCGCGGAGATTTTGCTCATTTTTTGTTAAGAGGGCTCGAGTTCGTGCGAAACAATCCGATCATTCGCCGCGTTTATTTTGAAGGAGAACTTGACATGCTGATACGAAAGCTGCCGAAGGAACGAATTGAAAACCACATGGAGAAAGATGCCCATGTACTTTTTCCGCTATTGGAAGAGTGGGAGAAAAAAGGGGTGTTAAAGGAAACGAATCGTGATGTTATTATGAGTGTCATTCGTGCTTATTATTTTGCCTTCGTTCATGAGCAGCAAATAGGCTCTGAACATATTTTGCAAACTGCGCAATTTCTAGCAGAAGCGATCGCTGAAAAACTAATAAAGGATGAAGAGCAATGATTGAAGTGAATGAGGCCGTGAAATTGTTTGTAAATAACACCAATGAATGGTTTTGGGTGCAGTTTGTTATTGGTTTATGTATTCATATTTTGGTTATTGATTTACTGTTGAAGAGATTTCAACGAATGATTGGTTGAATCATGATAAAAGATGATGAGAACCTTTTATATTATTACCTATTTAGAGCACACTATTAAGAAACTTATTAAATACAGGAGTGGGAGCATGAAATTACAGGGAGACATTATTTCTGGTGAGTTTAATCAGCTGAAGAATGAATTTTATTTACAAAGAGTGAAACATTTTACGACAAATTCAACACTTAATGAAAATCAGTTAAAAACACTTTATGATTATTTAAATAAACATAAAAATGAAGCTGATGGACAAATCCTTACTTTGTATGATCAAATGCCTGTCCGTTTGAGTCAAGAAGAAATCAACCAATTGATGAATGAGCTGGATAAAATAAAGAATTGGTTTCATGAATGATAATTAATCAAAGCGGGGGAATTGAGTATTAAAATTTGTTATTATTTAAAGTGAGATGATAAATCACATGATAATATTCAGAACGTAAACGATATTCGTTTTTCTGTTTGTAAATTAAAAATGGAGGAAATTATGATTATTTCCTCCATTAATATTTATCGTGCGTTTGGAAATACACGCAGAACCATTTCATTAAATTCTTCAAAAAGTCCTTCGATTGGTTCTCCACGTTGAAGTTTATTTGTATAATCAGTCATACGATCAACAAAATCAGGGTTCGTTGAAACAAAAACATTTTGAATATTTCTGTCTGCTTGTTTTACTGCGTTTGAAATTTTATTTTCAACAGCTCTTGTCATTTCCCCTTTTGGTTGATCATCAAGCATTACTGCAACATAGGCATTGCGATTTGTGACAATGACATTTGCTTGGCGTACTCCTTCTAAGTTTTCTACACGATTAGCGGCTTCTTCTGCTATTTCCATTCTAGTTTGTTGGTTCGTACGGGGGGTTATATCCTGAGCTCGATTGTTGTCCCTTTGGTCATAGCGGACATTTTGTACATTGTTGTCCATATTCCTTGCTTCATCGTTAAAATTTGTTGCACAACCAAATACAAGTGGAATGGTTAAAGTAAATGTTATCACTAACTTTACATGTTTCATCAATATTCAATCCCCTTTCAAAATGATATTTATTGTTAATTTGCTTCTATTTTTCTTTTTTATGTACTGAATAGAAAGTATTTAGAGAAAAAAACGAAAAAGTTGAGTAATCATAAAGAAACTCGATGCAAATATTAATAAATCAGGTTTGACAATTCGAGTTCATTCGTACATTGATGAGATAAGTCATGCGGATGCAGTTTTATTTGCGAGTGGTCCAGGAATAAGGAAGCTTTGTAATGATGAAAATTATCTAAAAAGATTAAAGATAGACCCATCTAAACAGTTGGTAGGTTCTATGTGTTCAGGCTCTCTTATTTTAGGAGCTCTTGGTTTGTTAAACGGCAAGAAAGCAACTACATATCTAACAGCAAAAAGGGAGTTAGAGAAGTTTAATGTTTATGTAGTTGAAGAATCATTTGTTGTTGAAGGTAATATTGCAACTGCAGCTGGTTGTTTAGCAGCACAAAATTTAGTTGGATGGTTTATTGAAAGGCTTTTGACTAAGAAAGTAAGAGATGCAGTATTAAATTTAATTCATCCTGTTGGACAGGGGTTATCTTTAAATAAATGATTAACTTATTAGCAGGTAGCGAATGTTTAGTGAAGCATTTCTACTCCGAGATCTGTTAAACCGAAACAAATAAAGAATTTATGAAGAGGAGAAGAATCTCTCATTTTGAAAAAAACAGAGATAAGACAAGTTTATTTCCATTTTTCACACTTTCGATTGAATTTTAAAGATTATGTTAAAGTCGGTTTTTTCTCTTGTTTTAAATAAGTATGTAGTTATATACTTATTAAAGAGATCGTTACACTACAATATCTAAGTCATGGATATGTAAGATGTGACATCATTTTTTTAGAGTAGATGAAAAAATGGAGTAATTTCTTTCATTTCTTGCCTGCATATAAGGAAATAGTTATATAAATATACATAACAGGAGGTGTTCCTATGGCAAAAACAGTGGTGGAGATCGAAAAAGCATCATACGTTTTAAAGTTACTTGGTGATAAAACACGTTTGACGATCATGGCAATTTTAAATCAACGTGAGTGTTGTGTATGTGAACTTCATGAAGTGTTTGACATGAGTCAACCTTCTATTAGTCAGCATCTTCGCAAGTTAAAGGATGCAGGATTAGTAAAAGAGAATAGAAGAGGGCAGTGGATTTATTATTCACTTAATTCACAAAATGAGTTATATGATTTCATTCAAATTATTTTGGAACATATTCCAGATCAAACAGAGAATATTCGTAAGATTGAGGAAACCAACCCTACGCTCCGATGCGATTGTTAATCTAAAATGATATCTGTGGAAGCGCTTATTACGTTCATTTAACAAGGCATAATGGTTTCAACGGAAATATTAAAAAAATAACAACAAAGGTGGAATGAAACATGAAAAACAAAAAGACGATCTACTTCTTATGTACCGGTAACTCTTGCCGTAGCCAAATGGCTGAAGGATGGGCAAAGAAATATTTAGGAGACGAGTGGGAAGTTTATAGTGCAGGACTCGAAGCACACGGTTTAAACCCTAATGCAGTGAAAGCCATGAAAGAAGTAGGAATTGACATTTCTAATCAAACTTCTGATGTTATTGATCCAGAAATTTTAAATAAGGCTGATTTAGTGGTGACATTATGTGGACATGCTGCTGATCACTGCCCTGTTACTCCACCTCACGTAAAACGTGTACACTGGGGGTTTGATGACCCAGCAAGAGCAGAAGGTACGGAGGAAGAAAAATGGGCAGTGTTCCAACGTGTACGTGATGAAATCGGAGAGCGCATTAAACGATTTGCTGAGACTGGAGAATAGTCCATAAAAACCATATAAACCGAGAGATTTTTCTCTCGACTTTTTTAAAAGTGTAAATAAGTATATTATTATAAACTTTTTAAAGCGGGATGCACAACATACAAAATAATGATGTTAGGGGATGAAAGTAAATGAAAAAAGTCGAGATTTTTGATCCGGCGATGTGTTGTTCTACAGGTGTATGTGGGCCGAGCGTAGATCCGGAATTAACAAGAGTAGCATCAGCCGTATTTTCTTTAGAAAAGAAAGGTTTTGATATTAAACGATACAACTTAGCTAACGAGCCAGATAAATTCGCGGAAAACACAGAGGTTTCTAAAGTACTTCATGAAAAAGGTCCAGATGCTCTCCCTGTCGTATTAAGAGATGGGAAAGTGGTAAAGGTTGGTGCTTACCCGACCAATGAGGAGCTGGCAGAATGGTTTGGTGTTAATCCTGAAGAACTAAAAGCTGAAAAACCTCGTGTTCGTCTAAAATTAAATCTTAATAAATAAAGGAGGGATAAAAGGATGTTTCAATCCTTTCATCCTTATCATACGATTCAGACGCCTTTTCTCTTTTTTACTGGAAAAGGTGGGGTAGGGAAAACCTCAACAGCTTGTGCAACAGCTGTGGCATTAGCCGATGCCGGGAAAAAAGTGTTAATTGTAAGTACAGACCCGGCTTCTAATTTACAAGACGTATTTGAAATGGAATTAGGGACGAAACCAGTTCCTATACCCAGTGTAGAGAATCTATTTGCATGCAACATAGATCCTGAAGAAGCAGCGAGAGCCTATCGTGAAAAAGTAGTAGGACCCTATCGAGGTAAACTTCCAGATTCTGTCCTGACAACCATGGAAGAACAGTTATCTGGGGCATGTACAGTGGAGATTGCGGCTTTTGATGAGTTTACCAACTTAATAGCAAATGAAGAATTGGTTAGTCAATTTGATCACATCATTTTTGATACAGCTCCAACGGGTCATACGCTTCGGTTGCTTCAATTACCGATGGCTTGGACAGGCTTTTTAGAAGAAAGTACACATGGAGCTTCCTGCTTGGGCCCATTATCAGGTTTGAATGAGAAAAAGCAACTTTATGCTAAAACGATGGAAGTGTTGGAGAATCCAGAACAAACTACTTTATTGTTGGTTGCTCGTCCGGAACTCGCTTCTTTACAAGAAGCAAACCGAGCGTCCAAAGAATTAAAAGAAATTGGAATAAAAAACCAGTTATTAATTATTAACGGTCTTATGCAACAGTATTTAGAAAACGATAAGGTTTCAGTAGCCATTTATCAAAAACAACAACGGGCTTTAATAACAATGCCAAAAGAATTAAAGCAAATGGGCATTTATTCGTTACCGTTTGTTTCTTATTCTTTAACCGGAATCAAACATCTTCGTTATTTATTTAAAGGATACACGTTTTCGGCGAATGAGAATCAAGACATAGACTTAGCAGAAGTAAATCTTCACCATTTAACAGAAGTGGTTAACGAATTCTCTGAAAAACAGCCAAAGGTTATTTTTACAATGGGCAAAGGTGGCGTAGGCAAAACAACCATTGCTTCGGCCATCGCGGTGGGGTTAGTCGAAAAAGGACATCGGGTTCACTTAACAACCACGGACCCTGCAGCCCATTTGGATTTTATGTTTCCAAATCAAAATCATGATGTAAAGGAACTTCTTACCATCAGTAAAATAGATCCAAAAGCAGAAGTAAAAGCCTATACACAAGAGGTATTGTCAAAGGCGCTGGAAGAGTTAGAGGAGGAAGAACTCGCTTATTTAGAAGAGGATTTAAAGTCACCTTGTACGGAAGAACTCGCTGTATTTAGAGCGTTTGCTGAAGTAGTCGCCAAATCCGAAGGAGAAATCGTGATTATTGATACAGCTCCAACGGGACATACCTTACTCTTATTAGATGCGGCTCAATCCTATCATAAAGAACTAGTCCGTTCGACTGGAGAAGTACCTGAGAGTGTCGCGAAGTTACTGCCCCGTTTACGAAATCCAAAAGAAACTAGTGTTGTTATTGTGACTTTGGCAGAAGCAACACCTGTTCTAGAGGCACAACGCTTACAGGAGGATTTAAAAAGAGCAAACATTGAGCCGAAATGGTGGGTTATCAACCAAAGCCTATATGCAACCGAAACGATTGATCCCGTATTAAGAGGAAGAGCACATGCTGAAAAAACATGGATTCAGAAAGTCCAACAAGATTTAGCTTCTCATTGCGCTATTATCCCTTGGCAGCCAGAAGAGAAAATTGGATACGACAAGGTAAAAGAATATACTCAAGATTAACAAAGCTGATCCTACCCGGAGAGAATCGTATGATAAAAATACCGTACATCACAAAAATCAAATTTTTATCGGTGGAGCAGATGACGTAGAAAACATGAAATGAAAGAAATATTGAAACGTTTGTTTCACCAGAAGGTTAACGAAAAACCACTTATTAAGAAAGGAGAAGGGGAAGATGGTGATTACTGATCAAGCAAAACTAGCATTACAAGATATTTTAAAGGAAAACGGTAAAGAAGGGATTCGTCTTTACTCTGCAGGTGAAGGATGTTGCGGTCCACAACTTGGTTTATCATTAGAAGATCCTCAAACTACAGATCGGGTGGAGAAAATGAATGGTATTCAGGTAGCGATTGATGAGCAAGTGTCTTCTATCATCGAAGGAATTACACTAGATGCAGAGGAAACAGGAGAAGGTATCCATTTTGTCTTATTAGGGTTAAATCAAAGTTGTTGAAATCAAAATAAATAGGCAAAAAACGCTGACGACGTAAAAAAAGTTGTCAGCTTTTAATTTAAGCTAATAAATATACTCTAAATATTAAATTAAAAGATTACATTAAAAGGCAAAGCATTGAGACCAGTCATGGTGCTCCTTATTAGCTCAGAACTGGCAGGCTTACCGGAATGAACATATTACACACTATCTTTAGAAAGAATCTAGTCTTTTCGTTTGTAGGTTTGTCATGACGATGCCGACGTGATCAGGATCTTTATTATATTCCATTGAAGGAGGAACTTCATTTGAACATGTTGAAAATTATATTTGTCAATTAATAAGAGAGAAAGGGTGATACTATTCAAATCATTGAAGTGAAAGAAAGCCAAGATGATGCAAAAAAAGATGTTATTAATAGTGAATGCTGCCCATTTTCATCTATTTGTGATTGTTGTTAATTGTATTTTGAAAAGCGTGATGACCCATAGCTAGTTCCTTTACTGTATAGAATAGAAGGAGTTGATTAATCGTTTGAATATTCGTGGCTTTTGTAAAGAGGATTGGTTGCAAGTGAAGGAAATTTACGAGCAAGGAATGGCAACAGGACAAGCAACGTTTGAAACGGCAGTACCATCATTAGAAAAATGGGAATCGACTATTGCCGCAAATTTATGTTTAGTTGCTGAAGACGAAGAAGGCATTCAAGGCTGGTGTAAGATAAGTAAAGTATCGGATCGCTGCGTGTATGAAGGAGTGGGAGAGGTTAGTGTGTATGTTCGAGAAGTGAGTCGAGGAAAAGGAGTTGGCAAACAACTTTTACAAGCTATTATCAAAGAATCAGAGGAAAAAGGATTTTGGACATTAACTGCAGGCATTTTCCCTGAAAACATACCAAGTTTACGTTTACATCAAAGTGTTGGATTTCGTAAAATCGGCATCCGACAACGGATAGGAAAGTTAAATGGGGTATGGCGTGATGTCGTGTTACTCGAGCGTCGTAGTCAAATTGTGGGTATGGATTGATATGACTATTAGGTGAAATTACTATTTGCCTATAAAAATAGTGACAGCGTTATTCTAGGATTCGATTTCAAACCAAATAATTCTGTCAAAAAATTAGAACTAAGTAAAATGGTGTCATTTAGCCAAGTGATATTCATTGTAAAATAAAAATTAAATTATGATTCATGTGTTCCATTTTCACGGTCATGCACTATGAATTACTTTTGACAACAAGCTTGATTTCAACTTTTGGAAAACAACAACCAAGCCGGATATATGTAAACTTTCCATTGATGGAAATTTCAATTATTGATTGTGTTCGGTTGTGGAAAGACTCGTATTTTACTAATTTTTATGGAGGATAAAGAAGTTGATTAAAGCACTAGTATTTGATTTTGATGGATTAATTGTAGATACTGAGTCACTTTGGTTTGATGTGTATAAGGACGTACTAGTCGAATATGACTGTGAGTTAAAGTTAGAAGATTTTGCATTAAGTATCGGAACGAAAGATGACGTGTTGTACGAACGGCTGACCAAAATAGCACGAAAGCCTATCAATCGGATAGAGATCGATCGAAATACACATGAGAGGTATCAACAACAAATGAGTCAATTACACCTACGTGAAGGGGTAAATGAGTATTTAAAAGCGGCAAAAGAACTTGGTTTGAAAATAGGTCTGGCATCTAGTTCAAGCAGATATTGGGTGCAAGGCTTTTTAGAGAAGTTTAACATCAAGGAATATTTCGAAGTTGTAAAAACATCAGATAATGTTAAAAAAGTAAAGCCTGATCCTGAACTCTACTTACAGGCCATTCAGGAGCTTGGAGTGAAACCATACGAGGCTTTGGCCTTTGAAGACTCAAAAAATGGTCTGATAGCAGCTACTAAGGCAGGGTTACATTGTGTTATTGTTCCAAACTCAGTTACCAGCTTTTTAGACTTTTCCGGACATTTACACCGCCTATCATCCATGGAAGAAATTGAATTAAAGGATTTGTTGCATTTAATCGAATCCAAATTAGTGAAAGAATGAAAAATAATTTAGCTAAAAATGATGTGTTTATTGAACCTATATAAAATAGGGTATAAATTCGTATAAAAGTTTCCTGAAAAGGCGTTTTTTTAGAAAAGGACAATGGCGAGCAGGTACTACCCATATACATATAAACGAGTTTAAAATCGAACATGAATGATAATATTGTGTTTATAAATTATCGGCAGTTATGTTCAATAGCAATATAAAGGTAATTGCGTCCTGTTATAAATCACCCAAGTGGGAGCCACGGGTTTGATGTTCGTGATGATAACAAGACATCTCGTATAGCTATTGAGCGAGTTTTGGAGTTCTGTAGAGAACATTTGATTCAAATTGAGGATATTGATTAAATCTTAATTACTTCAGAAAACGTTGGTTCGATTTATAACATCAATAAATCAAGCTAGCTTCAAAATAGTCTTCAACAGACTGGTGCCATTCTTTAATAAGAATCGGCACTTTTTCATTTTATAAGCGAAACCGCAAAAAAGATCAAAATGTTAATCTTCGTATAAGTATAATATGGATAAAAGGAATAAACAGGAAGTGGTGAAGATCTTGAGTTACTTGAAGCAAATACAAAGGGCGGTTGATTATATTGAAGAAAATCTAAGTAACGAACTATCGATTACGGAGATATCACAACAGGTAAATTTCTCAATGTACCATTTTCATCGAATTTTTCAATCCTTTGTTGGAGAGTCATTAACAGAATATATAAGAAGGCGCAGGCTAACGGCTGCAGCTCACTTACTTAGAAACACAAATCTTCGCATTATTGATATCGCTTGTGAATATGGATTTAATTCTCAAGAAGCATTTACGAGAGCATTTAAAAAAATGTTTGGCATCACCCCCGGAATGTATCGCAGACAAAAACAGAGACTTTTGCTAAAAGAAAAACCGCGTTTAACAATTTCAATGTTAAAACATTTTGAGGGAGGCTTATTAATGGAACCAAGGATTGTAATTAAAGAAGGATTTACTGTAGTCGGCATGAAGTGTTCAACTACATTAAAAAACAATAAAGTTCCACAGTTGTGGGATGAATTTCTCTCAAGAATACATGAAATAAAAAATAGATCAGATGATAAAGTAGCCATGGGAATTAGTGAATTTTGCCAGAATCCACATGACGAAGAATTCACTTATGTTGCATGTGTACCTGTAATGAGAATCGACGAAATCCCCGAGGGAATGGTAGTAAAGACCGTTCCGAGAAATAAGTACGTTGTTGTTACGCACAAAGGGAGTATGGAAACGCTTGGGAACGCATATGATTTCATTTATGCTACTTGGCTTCCAAAGTCCGGTTATGAACTTGCCGAAGCGGATGATTTCGAAGTGTACGATGAGCGATTTCTTGGACCAGAAGATGAAAAGTCTGAGATTGATATATATGTACCCATAAAATAGCGTTGTGTATAAGCTTAATGGGCAATATTTGAATACCTTTAATCGGATAGGGTACTAGACTAAGAATTATTTCATAAATTTGGAATTAATATAATTTATTAAGCAAAAGAGCGCGATGCTTAAATAAGGCATCGCTTCATATGTTCAATCGGGGCCAGCGTCCCAGTAATAATATGGGGCCTTTTCTTTCTCAAGAAACTAGGGATTGGCTGCTTTTTTGATCACAATTATTAATAAGAGGTTTTAAAGAAATGAGTGCGTTACGAGGGAGATTATAGAGTGAGATTAGTCTAATAATAATATATCTGGGGTAATGAATAGGTAATTGGTAAAAATAAGAATGACTGGACAGATTCGCACGTTAATGATTTAGAAAGGAGAAAAAAATGGACAAAAAACGAATGGAGAATAACCAATCTAAAGAGTTAAAAAAGAAGCCGGAAGATGATCTTTATGGAATCGATACTGAGACTAGCTTACAGTCAGTTAACTTCGCAACAACTGAAAATCCTTATTTAAACCAACATTTCCAAGAAGAGCCTAATGACTAAAAAATTTTTCGTTTCGATTTTAAGCATATAACGATTTTAAACCCTAGCACGCTTCATAAATGGGATGGACCATTCCATGGAAGACCGGAGTTAGTCGAACAAATGACAGAAGAATTAAGAGAATTGCTAAAGTAATCAATATCACTCAAGTTCATGTTTTTTCTCTAAGCGAAACGTTGCAGCTAGCAAACTTCTTGAGAATCCGAAAACGTTGATGGATTAACGATATATAACATCCTGTATAAACAATAAATTCAGAAATACTAAAACCCCTTGAGCTTCAAGGGGTTTTGTAGAATAGAACTACCGAAAGAAATAATGATGATGTTATCTAATTTTTATAGAGTACATTCAAGAGGGGGACTTATTCACCATAGCTCTGAATCATATTCGCGATATGAGTATAAGCACCACCTGCTCGTAAAGCGGCTGCTACTAGAATAGCCTCCGAGAGCTCTTCTTTAGTCGCACCTTCTTTTTGAGCAGATTTTGTATGAACGTCAATGCAGTATGGACATTCCGTGGTATGGGCTACAGCAACAGCAATTAACTCTTTTAGCTTAGCACTCAATTTTCCTTCTTTGGTCGCTACATTGCTAAAATTGTTAAATGCGCTAAAACCATCAGGGGCCCATTGTTTCAAATTAGCTAGTTTTTTTAGGTTCGAACGGCGGTAGAAGGTGTCATCTGCTTCCTGATCTAGTGCATTTTGCATATGGGTACTATGAGTCATTGCTCCACCAGCTTCAATAGCAGCTGTTACAAACGCTGCTTCCACCAATTCTTCAAGGGATGCGCCTGCTGCTTTTGCATTACGGGTATGCACATCAATACAATAAGGACATTCAGTAGCGTGTGCCACAGCGACTGCGATGATTTCTTTCTCCTTCTTTGTAAGCGCGCCTTCTTCCATCACAGCATGGTTAAATTTTTGAAAAGCTTGATATTGTTCAGGAACTAAATCTCCCAGCTTAGCAAAATGACGTAAATTTTCCTTTTGATATAAGTTGTTTGCCATTATTCTGCGTCCTTTCTTTATGGTCTTAGAGTTAATTTTTTAAAATCCGTTGTATTATATGTAGATGGTCTGGTTATTTAGAAGAAATCAATCGATATAATCGCTTAATCGTTTCGACATGTAATGCTTCATGGTAAAAGCTAAACAATAATGTCTCACCCAATGTGTAAAACGTAGTGCCTGCTCGGTTTGTAAATGGAGTTGGCAGTTTTTCATGCAAACGTCCTTGAATAAAGTCTTTTATTCTTGTTTTTTGTTCTGTCAAGACCACGGCAATCTCTGCTAATGATGGCGGCGTTCCTTCCCATTCTGCCGGTTTCGTTCCGGCACCGAAAAACTGCTCATATTCTTTTGGAATACCCATTTCTTCTCCTAAAACTCGAAAGACGAGCTTTTCCTGAACGGATGCAATGTGACCAAAGTTCCAGCGAATATTGTTGTTAAAACCTTTTGGAACGATATCCGAAATCTCTTCTGGAATTTTTTTTATCATTTGCTCAGTAATCCCACGCACGGTTTCCAAATGACGAATAATTGTTGGTTCCAAGAAAAACCCCTCCCAACTTTTTAAAGATCTTAGAATAACTATTTCTTGGTCTTCACGTTTATTCCTTTCAATAGGAAGTTTTTTTAGGTCCGAATTCTGGTTTCGGTATGAAAATCAATGCAGAAATTAAAAAAAACATAAATTTTTCCTGGTTCTAGTGTAAAAAATCAATTAAAGACCTAAGACATTCTGACTAGTAAGGACAAATGATAAATTTAAATATTCTACGTGATTGGGAGGGAGATTAAAATGTTATTATTTAGATGGTTAAGCGGAAGAAGAAGATTGCTCTTTAATTAAAATAGTCTCTGCTATCAATTGTTGTTAAATTTTGACCAAAAGAAAAACCGCATGATGAGCGGTTAATTGAACGATTGAACCCCATGTGAAGTAACTAAATATATCGTTAAACTGTTACTGAACCGACAAACCCGATTCTTTTATCTCAATGTTTTTGAACTAAAGTCTCACCATCATGATTCTCCCCATAACCGTTTCGTTATCATCCGCTCCCACCAGTTCCACGGAAGAACATTTTTTAAGATAATTCCTAATTTCACGCCTTTGCCAACCGGATACCGCAATTTTGGAGAGGGAGACTTTGCCACTTGCACAATCTGTTGGATCACTTCATCCGGAGGAGGTGCCGTGTCAGCAACGTGGTTGACATATTTCCATATGGACTTCATCTTTTTAACATAAGGGGAATTCGGATTGATCGTTACCGCTTCTAACCCTTTTGACCAGATATCCGTTTTATAGGATCCCGGTTCAATCAACACAACATGAACGCCGTACGGTAGCATCTCCAAACGCAAAGACTCACTGAATCCTTCTACCGCAAACTTGGATGCTGCATAAGGCCCCATAGAAGGGAATCCGATCCGTCCGCTGATACTGCTTATATTCACAATCTTGCCGCTTCTGCGTTCTCTCATCGACGGCAAAACCGCTTTTGTAACTGCTACTAAACCGAAAAAATTGGTTTCAAATTGCCGCCGCCATTCTTCAACAGCAAGTTCCTCCGTGAAGCCGCCTGTTGCATACCCCGCATTGTTCACCAACAGATCAATTCGACCATAACGGTCGATCACATCCTGAATTACAGTTTCCACAGCGGAAAAATCGGTTACATCCAATTGGACAATTTCCATCTGATTCGTTACACCTGCTTCTTTCGCCACCGCTTCCAGCCGTCCTTTGTTATCCAAGTTCCTCATAGAAGCTAGCACACGATAGCCTTCGCCGGCAAGTGCTACACATGTCAGCAACCCAAAGCCGCTTGAAGCTCCTGTAACAAACGCAACCGGTTGTTTGTCAATAGTTTGATTCACAATATTCCCTCCAACGTCTTACCGTTTCTTTCTCCACTCGAACCCTCTTTGTATAACCGTATCTCCATATTTTTCAACGAGTTGTTCGATTGCTTGTAATAAAGGTTCGCGTTTAGCATCTTCTTCATAGGAAAATAAATCAAGCTGTTTAACAGCGTGTTTTCGATCGACGACATCAAGAGCCGTAACCCCTAATAGTCGCACAGGGTCTCCTGTCCAATGTTTTTTAAATAGTTGAACGACATGATGAAAAATATCTTTCATGTGAAGGGCGGGATTCTCTAACTTTTTGCTTCGGGTGACGGTATGAAAATCAGAGTAGCGAATCGTAATTTGAATATTCTTCGTTACAACCGATTTTTGTTTCATTCGTTCACAGACAGAACTAGTCAATTTCTCCAACGTTTCTACCAGTGTCTGCTCATCAATGACGTTATGCGGTAGTGTGGTAGAGTTTCCTATACTTTTGATCTCGGCAGCAGCATTCGGATCCACCGGATGATGGTCAACACCGTTCGCACGTTCCCGAAGATAGACACCATTTATCCCTAAGGTATTTTTTAATAAGCCTTCCTGTGCTTTTGCTAAATCCCCGATGGTATAAATACCGATTTCATGTAATTTTCTTGCAGTTTTTTCGCCAACTCCATGCATTTTTTGAACGGGAAGCGGCCACAAGATGTTGGGAACATCCCGCTTGCGAAGAACGGTAATTCCTAATGGTTTTCTCATGTTACTAGCCATTTTCGCTAAAAACTTGTTTGGTGCGATTCCAATACTTACGGGAATTTGGTAGGTCTCAAGCAGCCCTTTTTGAATCCGATTGGCAATCTCTAAAGGGGTTCCCATTTCGTAACAATCCGTTATATCCATATACCCTTCATCAATCGATGCCGGCTCTAAAAGAGGGGAGAAGTTCGATAGAAAATCAAAGATTTTTGCACTCATTTCTCGATACAGGTCAAAATTCGGAGGACGTACTACCAAATCTGGGCACTTCTTTTTTGCTTCCCAAAGTGACATAGTAGTATAAACGCCTTTTTCCCGCGCAAGATAGTTGCAGGTAAGGATAATTCCACGGCGTTCTTTTGGGTTTCCAGCTACGGCTAATGGTTTGTCACGAAGAGAAGGGGAGTAAGCAGCTTCTACAGATGCGAAAAAAGCGTTGCAATCAATATGAAGTATTACCCGTCCATTTTTGGGATACATCTCTTTCATAGAACCACCTTATTCCAATTTTTAAAACCATGCCCACTAAGATGTGTACCAAACATTTCTATGAAAATATTAACACTCCACACGCCTGAAGAAGCGGGATTCTTGAGTAATTTGAGAGATGTATTTTCCTAGCATCTCAATATTGTTTGACGGACTTAATTGATGATACGCTCGTAATCTACTTTATGTTCGAGCAACCTTTTCCAACGAACGAACACCTGTTTTTATTTTATCACCATCATGCGCTGTGGAGCAATGAAGCGGTTATAAGACAGCCTTTGCTCGGAAGAGAACTACAAACTTTTTTCAATATTTTGGATGTATTTACTTAAAAAAAGAAAAAATTGAAAAAATTAATTGTAAAGCGCTTTCATATTGTTTATAATGCAACTAAACCGGTTTATTAAAAAAGGACATAACGAACTAAATCGATTTAGTTAAAGAGAGAAGGGAAATCCTTGAAAAAAGTAACCATGGCCGACGTTGCGAAACGGGCGAATGTTTCAAAAAGTACAGTGTCGCAATATTTGAACAAACGCTACGATTATATGAGCGAGAAAACAAAAAAGCGTATTACAAAAGCGATTGAAGAATTAGGTTATCAACCAAATTTTATTGCCCGAAGCTTAAAACAAAAATCGACAGCAACGATTGGCGTTATCGTTTTCAATGTTTTGCAAATGCTCACAACACAGGTGCTGCGGGCAATCGAAGATGTCTGCCAGCAACGTGATTTTCACGTCATTGTCTGCAATACAGATGATGATCCAGTGAAAGAGAAAAAATATATTGAAATGCTGCGCGCGAAGCAAGTCGATGGATTAATTATTTTCCCAACGGGGAAAAATGTCAATCTATATGAAAAAATGGTGGAAGAACAATTTCCACTCGTGTTTGTTGACCGAATGGTTCCTGAAGTAGAGGTAGATGCGATTCTACTTGATAACCATCAGGCGGCAGCATTGGCTGTCGATTATTTTGTCCAGCAAGGATATGAACGAATTGGCATTGTTACGCCGCCGATCGCACCCCATGTTATTCCAAGGATGGAGCGAATTGAGGGGTTTCGTCAAGCACTTTCCGACAATAGGCTTCCGATTATGGAAGAGTATATGGTGGGGTTGGAAATTCCTTCGATAAAAGGACGGTTAGCCAACTTGTTTTCTTCCTCACACCCTCCGGAGGCGTTATTTGCCATTAACGATTTAACATTGATGGAAATTCTAACTTTTGTTAAGGATCATCATTTGAGAATACCAGATGATATAGCACTCATTAGCATCGACGATGTGCCGTTTGCCCATATTTATACACCGGCATTAACAACGATCGCCCAACCGACATTTGAGATGGGGAAAAAAGCAGCAGAGCGGCTGTTTATGCAAATCGAACAAAAAACGAAACATCGTCCGCAAATTTTACGCTTTCCACCTACGTTTATCGAACGGGGGTCTGCGAAACGAAGAACGTAACATGAAAGAGGGAAACGACAGTGAATAGAGAAGTTGTTATTGGAGTTGATATTGGAACAACAAGTACAAAAGCAGTCGTGTTCGGGGAACATGGACATGTGCTTTCATCTCACGCGGTGGATTATCCGATTGTGCAGCCGTATCCTAGCTGGGCAGAGCAAGACCCGGATGTGATTTTTTCTGCTGTTGTCGAAAGTGTAAGCGTTGCCATTGCAAAGGCGAATGTGACTTCCAAGCAAGTCAAAGCAATCGGATTCAGTGCGGCGATGCATTCGCTAATAGCACTAGATGCATCAGGCCATCCGCTTACCCGCTGTATTATTTGGGCGGATAATCGCAGTGTTGAGCAAGCGGAGCGTCTATTGAACGAGATGGACGGATTAGATATTTATAAGCGGACGGGAACGCCGATTCATCCGATGTCGCCCCTTCCAAAATTGCTTTGGTTCAAGGAAAGTATGCCGGAGTTATTTGATAAAGCCGATAAATTTGTTTCGATAAAAGAATATGTGTTGTACCGGTTATATGATCAATACGTGGTCGACTATTCCATTGCCTCGGCAACGGGACTGTTCTGTTTAGATACGCTCGATTGGGATGCGGAAGTTCTCCGCCTTCTTGGTATTTCAAAAGCTCAGCTATCGAATCTTGTGCCAACGACACATATAATGCGTGGAATGAAAAAGGAATGGGCAGAACGAATGGCGCTTGCTCCTGATGTACCTGTTGTTGTCGGAGCTAGTGACGGCGTGCTTGCAAATATTGGCGTCGGTGCGGTTTTGAGTGGCGAAGCTGCCATTACGATCGGAACGAGCGGTGCGGTCCGTACAATTTCATCCGTGCAAAAAACCGATGAAAAAGGACGAACATTTTGTTATGCGCTTACACCAGATCATTGGGTTGTCGGCGGACCGACCAATAACGGCGGAATATTGCTGAGATGGCTGCGCGATGAGTTTGGCGGACAAGAGCGTGAGGTGGCGAAAAAACTTGGTGTCGATCCATATGACTTATTGACAAAGTATGCTGAGCGCGTTCCTGCCGGTGCGGAAGGATTGCTGTTTCTCCCGTTTTTATCAGGAGAGCGCGCACCATACTGGAATGCAAACGCAAGAGGCACGTTTTTTGGCATTAGCCTTCATCATAAGCGGGAACATTTTATCCGAGCCGTGATGGAAGGGGTATGCATGAGCGTCTTATCTGTAGTGTTAGCGATTCGTGATGTCACAGGACCGCTGTCGGAAATTCGCGTTTCGGGTGGATTTGCGAAATCGGCGTTTTGGCGGCAAATGCTTGCCGATATGATGGGAAAAGAATTACTTGTTCCCGAAACGCATGAAGCTTCTGCTTTAGGGGCTGCTTCACTGGCTTTGTATGCCCTTGGTGAAATTCCGTCATTAGATACAGTCAAATCATGGATTCGTATTTCATCCCATCATATTCCAAATGAAGCCAATACATTTATCTATTCGGAATTATTCGGTATGTATGTACGTTTATATGAACGGTTAAAAGATGAATTTGATAGTATCGCTTCGTTTCAGCAAAAGTATTCTTAAACGGGGCGAGATTTTCCCGAATACTAAATCGGTTTAGAAATCGAACATTAGGGAAGTTTGCGATTGTCAAAGGTGCCATTGTTGGATAGTGATTAAAATGCATCACTTTTTTTGTAAACGGTTACTTATATACCAGATTACTATCAATCATGATGCAATATCGCTCTTTAAATGAAGGCATGTTGTGGACAAGTGATTGCTGTATGCAGAAATGAGTTTGAAAATCATAAAATAAATAATCATTTAAGGGAATGGGGGAGTTAAAGTTATGTCTGGATCTGCTTTAATTTTAATCGTGATCGCTGGAATTAGCTTACTTTTATTTCTCATCATACGTTCTAAATTACATGCATTTGTTGCCTTGTTATTAGTAAGTTTGCTCGTAGGTGTTGCAGCTGGTATGCCATTAAAAGGGGTCATTGAATCTATTCAAAACGGAATGGGTGGTACCCTTGGTTTTGTTGCCGTTGTTGTTGGTTTAGGAGCGATGTTCGGACAAATGTTGGAAGTATCAGGCGGTGCAGAGCGGCTGGCGCAAACGCTCATAAAAAAATTCGGTGAAAATAAAGCACAATGGGCGCTTGGTATTACTGGATTTATCGTTGCGATTCCTGTATTTTTTGATGTTGGTTTTATTATTCTTGTTCCGATTGTTTATGGATTGGCAAAGAAAACAGGCCGGTCTCTTCTTTACTACGGAATTCCGCTGTTAGCTGGCTTAGCAGTTACACATAGTTTTATCCCGCCAACACCTGGGCCCATCGCTGTCGCCGAGTTAATTGGTGCTGACCTTGGTTGGGTTATTTTATTCGGATTTATTGCTGGTATTCCAGCTATGATTCTAGCAGGTCCAATGTTTGGGAAATATATTGCGAAAAAAATCCATGCGACGATACCAGATTATATGGAAATCGAGGAGAAAAAATTTGATAAAGATCTTCCGAGCTTCGGACTCATTGCTAGCATTATTTTCATTCCTTTAGTGTTAATTTTAGCTAATACGGTTTCTGGTGTTGTCCTTCCAGAAAAAAGCGGATTGCGTTCTTTCTTTACATTCTTAGGGCATCCATTTGTCGCTTTAACGATCGCAACACTACTTGCTTTTTACCTGTTGGGGCAAAAAAGAGGGTTCACGAAACAAGAAATTCAAGGTATTGCGACAAAAGCATTGGAGCCTGCTGGAATTATTATTCTCGTAACAGGGGCAGGCGGCGTGTTCAAGCAAATTTTAATTGATTCTGGCGTTGGGAACGTGTTAGGAGATATGATGGCTTCTTCTTCACTGCCGCCAGTTTTATTGGCATTTTTAATTGCAGCAATTGTTCGCGTGTCACAAGGTTCAGCTACAGTAGCGATGGTAACGTCTGCCGGTTTGATTGCTCCTTTGATTGAAACGCTTGGCCTTACTGGACCAGTGCTAGGTTTGATCGTTATCGCTATTGCGGCTGGTGCAACAATCCTTTCCCATGTGAATGATTCTGGATTTTGGCTTGTCAACCGTTATTTCGGCTTAGATGTAAAAGACACGCTAAAGTCATGGACGATTATGGAAACAATTATTGCTATTGTCGGTTTTGCGGTCGTATTGGTTCTTAGTTGGTTTATTTCATAGTTTGTATGCATAATTAATTACCCAGAAGTAATAGACCGTTATAGTAGATTAGGTAGGAGGAATAGCCAGTGAATAAAACTCAATTAATTGAAGCCGTAGCAGAAAAAGCAGGGTTAATAAAGAAAGATGCAACGAAAGCAGTAGATGCAGTATTTGAAGTTATTCAAAACTCATTAGCAAATGGGGATAAAGTACAGCTAATTGGTTTTGGAAATTTTGAAGTTCGTGAACGTGCTGCTCGTACGGGTCGAAATCCTCAAACTGGGGAAGTAATTGAAATTCCGGCAAGTAAGGTTCCTGCGTTTAAGCCAGGTAAACAATTAAAAGAGACGGTAAATAACTAGGTATAGTCTTGAGTTTTTATTATAGGCTCTGTTAAAGAACATTGTTGAAATTTGAAACCCAACCAAGTTCTTGCTTTAATTGCAATTAGAACAAAGGTTCGGGAGTGTAAATGATGGACAAAGCGTTCAGTAACCTATTAAAGTACATCGACAAGTTACCCCATACTAAAAAGGAACAAGTTTATCAATGGTTAAATCGTTATGTTGACCCCACCTCTTCCGTTGGTGGTCGATTAATTAACGAAATGCGGGAAACCCGTTTTAAAGATGGTTTCGAGTGTCCCCATTGTACATCTGAACACGTTGTTCGATTCGGAAAAGTCAAGAGTCGTCAACGGTATCGTTGTAAAAGTTGCCTTAAAACCTTTACGGATACGACTAACACTGTTCTTTATCGCACCCGAAAAGGTGACGAATGGATTATATTTGTTGACTGTATGTTCAAAGGCTACTCCCTTCGAAAATCGGCTGAAATCGTAGGGGTTACTTGGGTTACGCTTTTTTACTGGAGACATAAACTGCTGTCTGCCATAAAAAAATGGATTTTGACCATTTTGAAGGTATCGTTGAAGTTGACGAAACCTATTTCTTATATTCACAAAAAGGGCAACGTGGCATTACGGAACGTAAACCTCGTAAGCGTGGCGGTAAGTCTAAACATAGAGGAATCCGCCATGAACAAGTATGTGTTCTTGTTGCAAGAGACCGTACAAAAGCAACCGTCTCCAAAGTATCTTGTATGGGGCGTATTGTGAAAACCAAAGTTGAAAATATCATTGGTTCTAAACTATCGTCTGACAATGTGCTTGTTACCGATACTTGGAGAGCATACAAAACCTATGCAAAAGAAAAAGGATTAGAGCATTACCGAATCAAATCCGATGGTGAAAAGCACGTGATAAAAGGCTTATATCACATTCAAAATGTCAACAGTTTTCATTCTCGGATGAAGAAGTGGATTGACCGTTTTAAAGGTGTCGCTACCAAATATCTTGATAATTACCTTGCTTGGTTCTTGTTTGTAGATAGTCGCAGTAACGAAAATACCAAGCAACATATAAAAGAGCTTCTGCTTACATCATCTGTATTTGGAAATGACAGAAACTTATGATAGTTTACGTCTATCTAAGTTCAGTGCTTAAAAAAGTCATTAACGGGCAATCGGCTTAAAAATATTGGGAGAGGAGAACTCAATTTATGGAAATAAGGAAACCAAACGATTCGGAATATAAAAAGATTTTATCACTTTCACCACAAGCATTATTCGATGGTACATTAGGCGAGGCAAAACCGTCAGATGAAAAAGTCAAACAACTTATTGAACCATTATTGCAGAAAGGAAGCTATTATTTAATAGCAACTGAAGGTGATATTCTAATGGGTTGGATTCTTATAGGAACAAGTAAAGACCAATTTACTGAAAAGATATATGGATTTATTTATGAATTGTTTGTGTTAGAAGAATTTAGAGGAAATGGAATTTCAAAACGATTGATGGAGACTGGTATCGAACATCTTAAACAAGATGGATATTCAGAGGTTCGTTTAAGTGTATATGCAGGAAATCAAGCCATTAAACTGTATGAAAAATTGGGATTCAAAATTAGAACCTTTACAATGAGTATGCCCATTTAAAACAACTATCTTTATTTAACAGCTAATAGGCAGGTTTTTGAGAATTGGGGAACCAATAAAAATGGTTTCCCAACATTTTATCGAAAAATCAACATTAAACATTAACAGAGCCTTATTATAAAAAGGGTCATGTAAAAATACCTTCAATGATTTCCATTGAAACGAGCTGAATAAATAAGAAAAAGCCGCGAGCCACATTCGCGGCTTTTTCTATAAGCTTTTATTCTGTTGAAAAAAACAATGAGGAGACTATAAAGATAGAAATACGCATGAGGGGAAACGAAAATGTATATTAGAGATATCATTTTTCAGTCATTTACAATTTTGATTTCTGTTATCGTCGCAAATAAATTTTTTGTTTATTCATCAAAGAAGTAGTAAATACATTGTTTTCATTTTAGCAACAATTTATAAGAAAACACCAAAAAAACGGAGTCAGTTTTTATTCAACCTGCTCCTTTAAATTACCTATATATTCATGTAGTTTGCTTTCTTCATACTCATTTAGTTCTCTCATAGGAATAATCGATTGAGAAGCAGGATTTGTTCCACGAACTTCAGCAATCAATTGATTACCTTTGAAGATATTGTACGTTGGTTTTCCATCTGAACTTTCTATTGGTTCGTGACGAAACATCGATTTTGACTTACTTTCTTCCACTTAAATACATCTCCTTTTTTTAAAATACTTTTTTATAGAATTCGTAGCATAACTATAGTCAAATGTTTGATATAGGGGGGAATGCATAGCCCAACGAACCAAAACTTTTAAGGTATAGAGCTAGTTGGGAAAGGTTTATTTTGGCCTTCATATGAGTGTCTGTGATCAACTGCTTTTATTGTTCTTTTTGTGTAAATGGTATAGGTAAGGTCATTTTTTATTTTCCCTTTTATCCATCTAAGTATCCGTAAAATGTCATCTTTAAAGTGATTAACACAAGATTCCATCGGAGTTTTCTTTAAATAAGTACCAAAACTCCGTAAATTGACACCTATATATTAAAGAGAATGAAATATTACCACTTATGCATACTATATATAAAAAGGAGAATGTCTCTTATGAGTAAATGGAACAAAGAAAGTTCACCAAACAACAACTTATCTGCAGCTGAATTTAAAATTTCTGAAGTCGAAACAGAGCATGAGTTTTCAGAAGAATTATCAGATGGAATGGAAAGAAACGAGTACATAAAGGACCAACAAAGAAAAAATAAATAAAAAACTCCTAGTCATAAAACCTGCTGTTATAAATGAAAAAAGTTTTAAAAGATATCTAAAAAAGGAAAGAGGCCTTAAATGTTTGTAGAACCGGGTCGCGAGGAAGGATATTTGAAGTACCGAAAAGCAAATAAGTTGAGACAGGTGAAACTCCTGTAGGTTAATACTGTGGGGGGCGTAATCTCTCCTAGCCTTTACATACGAAAGGAGTGCATGTTTGAATCCTGTCGGAGGCATCATCTTTTTCTCGGGTTAATCGACGAACAGGTGCGATGCTTAATGAACGGGCATCGCCTTTGTTATTTGTAAACAAAAGTATGGTATGGCCCAGGGCTTTTAAGGTAATAGCAATCATACAAATCATACAAACCGTTTAAAATATTTGGGATGGATGAACACTAGTGAGGTCAACACTTAAGATGACATCATAACAATCATTTGTCAGGAGGATAAAAGTGGAATTCTTAGGACTTGATATGTCAACACTCATGAAAGTTATTATGGTTGATCTCATTCTTAGCGGAGATAATGCAGTTGTAATTGCATTAGCTGCTAGAAATGTACCTGCAGAACATCAAAAAAAAGCGATCTTTTGGGGAACATTCGGTGCGATTGTTTTGAGATTAATTTTCGCAGCCATTATTGTTTGGTTATTGAGAATTCCGTTGATTTCTGCAATTGGCGGAATTTTGCTTGTTCGAATTGCTTATAATTTACTCGCCGGAAAAGAAAAAGAACACAAAGCTGGGGGGACCACGGTGGCATCAGCAGTTAAAACAATTATTATTGCAGATGCGGTTATGTCACTAGATAACGTTTTGGCATTAGCGGGTGTTGCACACGGGTTCCTACCAATCTTAATTGGTATTTTAATTTCTATTCCAATCATTATTTGGGGAAGTCAACTCATATTAAGAGTTATGGAAAATTTTCCTATTATTATTTATGCGGGCGCTGGTCTATTAGCTTATACTGCAGGTGAAATGATTGTTGGAGATCAAAAAGTAGATGAATTTCTCCATTCTATAGCTCCAAACTTAAAACAAATTATCCATGTTGGATTACCAATTGCATTAGTAATTATTGTAGTAGGAATTGGGTACTTGAAAAGAAGTAAAAAAAATGATTGAAGCCTGTACGAAGATTAAACGAACGGATGGGAATGTTTAGTGGAAATGAAAAAAGGTTTTCGATTTATCCTTAGACAAAAAAGTGCATACATTTCAAAATTAGTGGTAATCCTTTTCTTATTGAAAGATTGGACGCTTTCCTTTTGGAAGGCGTCTTGTTTTGTTTTTAGGACCATATAGTTGAATAATCATCCATTTTTTGGCAATAGAATGGGATACTTCAAATCGGTATCGCTGTATATCTAGAATTTATTTCCTATCCTCATTTAGGTAAATGTTCTTATTTTATTTTTTTGTATTGATTTTGATAATCATTATCATTTATCCTGTTAATGTATAACGAAAATGAAAATCATTATCAATTAACAAAAGATATGATTTTCAAAAGAGGAGTGTTTAACTATGGAAGCAACCATTTATACTCATCCAAGTAATGAAGCATTATTATCTATTCAAGCACAAAGGGAATCAAATGCACGATCCTATCCAAGAAGATTGCCTCTTGCTATTAAAAGAGCAGAAGGAGTTTATGTTACAGACATGGATGACAAGCAATATATAGATTGTTTAGCGGGAGCAGGTACACTTGCGTTAGGTCATAATCACGCGGTTGTCCGTGAAGCGATTGAAGAAGTATTAAAGTCTTATTTGCCATTACATACACTTGATTTGACAACGCCAGTTAAAGAGGCCTTTATTGATGAATTATTTGCTTCTTTACCACGTTCATTTGCGGAAAAAGCAAAAATCCAATTTTGCGGGCCAACAGGCGGTGACGCAATAGAAGCTGCCTTAAAGCTAGTCAAAACGGCAACTGGCAACAGAGCGATTCTGTCGTTTCATGGGGGATATCATGGTTCCACACATGGCACCTTGAGTGTTAGCGGGACTACTGATCCGAAAAAGAAAATTCATGCACTTGTACCAGATACGCATTTTCTTCCATATCCATATGAATACCGTTGTCCGTTCGGGATTGGAAAAGATGGACACCGTATTAGCAGTACGTACATTGAGAATTTACTAGATGACCCGGAAAGCGGAATTGTCACTCCGGCGGGTGTCATTGTAGAGGTGGTACAGGGTGAGGGTGGTTCAATCCCCGCTCCAATAGAATGGTTAAAAGAGCTTCGCCGCATCACAAAAGAACGAAACATTCCACTTATTATTGATGAAGTACAAACTGGCATCGGCCGAACAGGAAAAATGTTTGCATTTGAGCATGCTGGAATCGAGCCTGATGTTCTTGTTCTTTCAAAAGCAATCGGAGGAAGTCTACCGCTCTCCGTTGTGCTTTACGACCGTCGTCTTGATAAATGGGAACCTGGGGCCCATATCGGAACATTCAGAGGAAATCAAATGGCGATGGCTGCCGGTCGAGCCACAATACGGTTTGTGAAGGAGAATCAACTGCCGGAGTACGCACATAATATGGGATCTTACATAATCAAGGAATTAACATCCATTCAAAATCAAGTTCATTCAATTGGTGATGTAAGAGGGAGAGGGCTCATGATTGGTGTAGAAATCATTAATCCAATGAGGCAGCCAAACCAAATTGGTAGTTATCCGGCTTATCCTGAGCTAGCTAAAAACATTCAACAAGAATGCTTTAAACGAGGGGTTATTTTAGAAGTTGGAGGGCGTTTTAGCAGCGTCATTCGTCTACTGCCGCCATTAATCATCACACAAGAGCAAATTGATGAAGTGTTGGACCGTTTCTATCAAGCGATAATAAGCGCCGAATCCCAATTTGGATTGCGTTAGAAGGTGAACATATGAATACAAACTTTGCTCATTGGTTTCTTCATCCTAGTGGTGAAAGTATAAAAACATACCGTGCACTTATGGATTCGGTTGTTACGGTAATTGAGAATGAAACAATGAGGATTAATAAACCTTTTTCGGGAGCTTCTCGTCAAGAGATTGAGTCAAAAGTAAAAGAGATGTTTAATTTCTCAACTGTCGCTCAGAAGATGGATGTTGTGCTGGAAGAGATTCGAAATGTCATTGTGAGAAATTCTTTATGGATTTCTCACCCATCATCTATGGCGCACCTTCATTGCCCACCTTTACTTCCGTCAATAGCTGCGGAGGTAGTAATCAATGCACTCAACCAATCCATGGATTCATGGGATCAAAGCCCTGCTGCTACTTATGTTGAAACGGAACTGATCAAATTCTTCACCAAGCAGATTGGTTATTCTCATGATTCGGATGGGATCTTTACAAGTGGAGGAACTCAATCCAATTATATGGGATTGCTGCTCGCTAGAAATAAAGCTTGCCAAACAAACTTTTCGGTTAACGTTCAGGAGGAAGGTCTTCCGATTGAGGCGAAAAGATTACGAATTCTTTGCTCGGAGCATGCTCATTTCACGGTCCAACAATCGGCGGCACAGCTTGGATTGGGAATGAATGCGGTCGTAAAAGTTGCGACAAATGACAAGCATCAACTGTGTATAAATGATGCCAGGAATAAGATTGTCCAGCTTCGGCGACAAGGATTCCTTCCATTTATGATCGTGGCAACAGCAGGGACAACAGATTTTGGAAGTATCGATGGTCTAAAAGATATAGCAAATTTAGCGAATGAAGAACAATTATGGCTGCACGTCGATGCCGCTTACGGAGGAGCCCTGTTATTTTCCCATCAATATCGGCACTTGGTCAGCGATTTACACTTAGCCGATTCGATTACGATCGATTTTCATAAACTTTACTATCAAACCATTAGCTGCGGAGCATTTTTTGTAAAACATAAACAGGACTTTAAGCAAATTGCTTACTTTGCAGATTACTTGAATCCTAAAGAAGATCAGAATAACGGTATCATCAACCTTGTGGAAAAAAGTGTTCAAACAACCAAACGGTTCGATGCCTTAAAACTTTTGTTCACTTTTAAGTTGATGGGGACTCATTTGTTTGGAGAGATGGTCGATTACACGATTAATCTTGCGAAAGAAACAGCCAAACTGCTAAAGAACGATTCTCGTTTCGAGGTACTAAATGAACCAAAAATCAATGCTGTATTATTCCGTTACATTCCATCACAACATCGGGAAGACCCATCGTATGTTGACAAAATCAATCTTGAGCTTCAACGTGCTTTCTACCAAAGCGGTGAACTAATTATGGCAAAAACAAGGCAAGACGGAAAAGTGTACTTGAAATTTACAATGCTCAATCCTCTCAATACAATCAGCAAGATGAAGATGCACATTGAACGAATCAAGCAAGCTGGGGAAAAAATAGAGAAAGAGCAAGGAGCGAATAGGTATGAATATTCCGTTTATTACTAATCATCTTACCATACAAAATTTGATTAATTGTTATGTGAAAGAAACAGGAAAAGGGGAGTGGAAGCTTCCAAATGAGGTTCCTATTCTAATAGAAGAAAAAGAGATTGAGCATGTATTAGTCATTCCGTTTCATCATCTGTCTGTTACATTATACATTCCCGTTCGATATAAATCTGTAACAGAACGTCATCTGTTTTCACCTTTTATGTATTATCAAATGAAGAATGATCATGTGAAACAACTTGATTTCATTACATTAATTACTTTCATGCAAAAAGAATTCTCTCTCACATCCAATAAGCCCATTCAAACGGAGGAGCTTATGATTCGGACAATTTTAAGCTATCAAAATATGAAAAGAATTATATCAGAGCGATTCGATAGCTTAGAAGAATGCTATCAGACGGAAAAAACGTTTCTTCAATCAGAACAATCCTTGTTAATCGGACATCAACTGCATCCGACGCCAAAAAGCCGTCAAGGAATTGATGAAGATGAAGAACATATTTTTGCGCCAGAGAGGAAAGGGGCTTTTCAGCTTCATTATTTCCGTGCAGCAAACGATATTGTAGAGGAAGACTCTATTTTGTCCCAAAAGGCTTCGATACTTATAAAAGAAGAGTTAATGAATGACCCTTTCGTTGCTCAATCATTTAAAGAAAGATATTGCCAGGACGATGGTTTTTCATTGATCCCTGTTCATCCGCTGCAAGCGAGAAAGCTGTTGGGACGAGAAGATGTGTGCCATCAAATTCAAAAAGGAAAGCTTGCCTATTTAGGACCGCAAGGCCGAAAATTTTATCCGACATCTTCCGTTCGGACGGTGTATCATCCGGAAGCACGATTTATGTACAAATTTTCGATTCCGGTGAAAATCACCAATTCGTTGCGCGTAAATAAGCGGAAAGAGCTGGATCGCGGTGTTGAAGTGAGCCGTCTACTGCAAAATGAGCTTCGTGAACAACTGGCAGCGCACCATCCGGCATTTCATATCATTCAAGACCCTGCTTTCATAAACTTAAAGCTTGAAACAGAAGAAACAGGGTTTGAAGTGGTGATCCGTGAAAATCCGTTTCAAAAGGGCAAGGATACACGCACGACGTTGCTTGCCGCACTTTGTCAAGATCATATAACGGGGGGCGCTTCCCATTTAGCAAATATCATTTCTGAAATAGCGAGCAGGGAGGACATTTCAACCAGCAAGGCAAGTGAACAGTGGTTTACTCGCTATTTGCAAGTGAGTTTAAGGCCGCTTTACTGGTTATACGCAGTTTATGGGATCGCTCTGGAAGCACACCAGCAAAATTCTGTGATAAAACTCGATGAACAAGGCTATCCATCAACCTTTTATTATCGTGATAACCAAGGCTATTATTTTATGGAATCAAAGGCTCAAAAATTAAAACAGCTCGTTCCATCATTAAATGAAAAAAGCGATACGATATGTGCTGACTCTATCGCAGAGGAACGATTCCGTTATTATGTCTTTTTCAACCACTTGTTCGGTTTGATTAATGCATTCGGAGTCAATCAATTGATCAATGAAAAGCGATTATTATTATTGCTGAAAGAAGAACTGAAAGACCTCAAAAAGAATTTAGGTGATCATACGAACTTATTGGATTCTTTATTAAATGAAAAAAAGTTGCCATGCAAGGCCAACTTACTGACAAGATTGCACGATATGGATGAGCTTGTCGGACCGCTTGAGACTCAATCTGTTTACGTAAATGTAAACAATCCATTGGCTTTGACTGTAGGTGAGTTGTATGAAGTCTAAAGTTTTCATCAAACAAGATTATCCTTTTGAGCGATACGATCCTATTATCAAAAAGACGATTACATTTCGTCAAGTAAATATGAAAGAAGATTTAAAACGGCTTCACTCATGGATGCACGAAGAACATGTCATCCCTTTTTGGAAGTTAAACATTTCACTTGCAGATTATGCTGATCATTTACAAAAGTTTTTACAGGATGATCATCAAACTCTCTTGATTGGTGAACTGGATGGTGTACCGATGAGTTATTGGGAGTCATACTGGGTGAAGGGTGATATTATCGGTAACTATTATGAGTTTGATGAATATGATCAAGGCATTCATTTACTGATCGGACCGAAAGAGTTTCTAGGAAAAGGTTTCATCTATCCGTTGATGATGACAATTTTATACAAAAAACTACAAATACCAGAAACAAAAAAAATCATTGCAGAACCGGATATTCGAAACGAAAAAATGATTCATGTATTCAAAAAATGCGGTTTTCAACCTGTAAAGGAGGTCCAATTGCCTGACAAAACAGGGTTATTAATGGTATGCGAGCGGAAGGTATTTGAAAGAAGGTGGACAGATTGGCAAATGAACCAATTTTAGACGTGATTGGAGTGGGAATCGGTCCTTTTAATCTAGGATTAGCAGCATTGCTTGATAAGACGGAATGCCAGTCACTATTTTTTGATAAAAAACCATGCTTTGAGTGGCATCCAGGAATGCTTTTGGAAGGAACAACCTTGCAAGTGCCGTTTATGGCCGATGCTGTAACCATGGTAGATCCGACAAGTCATTATAGTTTTTTAAATTACTTACATGAACACAAGAGATTATATCGATTTTACTTTTTTGAAAAATTTCATATTCCACGAACAGAATACAATCATTATTGCCAATGGATTGCCCGGCAGCTCCCACAGCTTCAGTTCGGGGTCGAAGTGCAGAATATTGAGCAAACAGATGAAGGGTATTTTCGTGTTACCGTATACTCCAATAACGAAAAGAAACAAAAAATTTATCAGGCCAATCATGTTGTATTAGGAGTAGGAACGAGACCGTATGTTCACGAGAATTTTCAATCATTGCTTGGTGACCAAGTATTTCATTCTTCACAGTATTTGTACAAGCGGGAAAACATCCTAAAAGCGAGCTCGATTACAGTCATCGGTTCGGGACAGAGTGCAGCCGAAATTTTTCATGACCTATTATTAAAACAACCGGATCATGATTATCAATTGTCATGGTACACAAGGTCCAAAGGATTTTATCCGATGGAGTATTCAAAGCTTGGGTTGGAACATTTCTCGCCTGATTATACACGTTACTTTTATCAATTGCCGCAACAAAAGAAAAAAGCCGTCTTAAGCAATCAGTCTTTACTGTACAAAGGAATCAGCTTTTCCACGATTGCTAATATTTATGATTTATTGTATGAGCGAACCGTTGGTAACAAAACACCGAACGTTCATCTGCAGGCATTGACTGAACTGGTGTCCATTGAAGAATGGAACAATCGATATTATTTATCTCTGTATCAGCACGAACAGGAAAAAGGGATAAACATAGAAAGTGATGTAGTCATTTTAGCAACAGGTTATCAGCCTTATATCCCTAATTGTTTAAAAGGAATGATGAATATCGTCGAGTGGGATGAATCAGGCCAGCTTGTCATTCAAGAGGATTATAGAGTGAAGTTAAAAACCGAAAGTCAAAACCATTTATTTATTCAAAACGGAGAGCTTCACACGCACGGCGTGGGAGCCCCTGATTTAGGACTCGGAGCGTTTCGAAATGCGACCATTATCAATCAAATAGTAGGAAAAAAAATATATCAAACATATGAAACCAATGTATTTCAACAGTTTGGTGTATAGGGCGAAAAAATAGATGATGCATTTCGGAAATACAGTTTGAAGAATCACATAGTTAATTTATTGGAAGGAAGTATGCATTCGTTTCCATTTTATTTAAATCTATTAAATCAAAAATAAAAAGGGAGTTGAACATGATGGGAATTTGTGAAACACCTCTACACATGTTAACAGAGAAAGCTTGGAACGACGCCGATCAAAAGCTGTTAGCGAAAATGCTTCAAGAGTTCATGTATGAAGAAATTATCACTCCAAACCTTCTTAGTGAATCAGGAGACGTTCAAACTTACGAATGGATAGATAAAAAGAAAACAGTATATCGTTTTCAAGCAAAGCCCCGATTGTTTGATAGTTTCTACGTAATACCAGAGAGCATTGAAATAATAACAACTGAAGCAAAATATATACCGTTGTCTCTTTCTCTTTTACTTAGCATCCAGGAAGAAGGAAACATGTCAAGCTCAACTGCAGGACATTTAATAAAAGAATATTTACATACCCTAGTAGCGGACACTCACTTAATAGAAAAATCAAAAACGACAAATGAGCTGATTGAATTAGATTATGCTGAACTGGAAGGGGAAATGACTGGACATCCGTGGATTACATATAATAAAGGCCGCATCGGTTTTGATTATGATGATTATGTAATGTATGCGCCTGAACAAAAGAGAAAGGTGCAGCTTTCTTGGATTGCCGTTCATAAAAACATCGCCACGTTCCATTCAGTTGAAGGATTGTCATATAACCATGTCATGGAACAAGAGCTTGATGAAAAAATACGTCAACGCTTTGTAAAAAAATTAGAGGCAAGGGGAATACAAGAAAAGGATTATTATTTTATGCCGATTCATGCTTGGCAATGGAACAATATCATTGTTTCCATGTTTGCAGCAGAAATTGCAAGAAATGAGATCATTCCTCTAGGTGAAGGGGAAGATGAGTATCTTCCTCAACAGTCGATTCGCACATTCGTGAATGTAACAAATAAGAAGAAATACCATGTTAAGCTCCCGATGAGCATATTAAATACGCTCGTATACCGTGGATTACCAAGCGAGCGAACGGTCATTGCACCTAAAGTAACAACCTTTATAAAAAACATACTGGAAAACGATTCGTTTTTAAGGGAAGAATGCCGTCTTGGTTTATTAGGTGAAGTAGCGACGATCAATGTCAACCATCGGACTTTCGAGAAGCTACAGGGAGCTCCATACCAATATCTTGAAATGCTAGGTGTTGTTTGGAGGGAGAGCGTTTATAATAAATTAAAAGAAAATGAACATGCTATAACACATGCGGCATTGTTACATGTCGATCATGAAGGAACGCCGTTTGTGTCAAAATTAATTCACAAATCAGGTCTCACTGTCGAACAGTGGGTTCAAAAACTCGCAAAAGCGATTTTGCCACCGCTTCTTCATTACTTATATCAGTACGGTACTGTATTTTCACCGCATGGCCAAAATACAGTGCTTGTGCTAAGAGACTACAAGCCAGAACGCATCATTATGAAAGATTTTGTAGATGATGTAAATATTAGTGACCAGCCACTTCCAGAACTAAAAATTTTAACGCCTGAGTTGAAAAAAGTTTTACGCAGTGAGCCTCCTGAAGGGTTAACTCAATTCATTTTAACCGGATTATTCATTTGCCACTTCCGTTATTTAAGCAATATTCTTCAGGAAAACGAACATTTCTCTGAATATCGTTTCTGGAGTATTATTCGAGAGGAAATTCTTTCTTACCAACGAAGATTTTCTCATTTACAAGAGCGGTTCAAGCTATTTGATTTATTGCGTCCGACCTTCACGAAGCTTACGCTCAATCGAAATCGTATGTTTGATTACGGTTATGAAGACGGAGATGACCGTCCACATGCGAGCGAATATGGAACCGTCACTAATGCCCTTAATCAAGTAGCCGTTCAAGAAATAAACTCAGTTGAGCGATAAAAGAAATTAGAGTGTGTAATTCCTTTACAAATACTTATGCGAACTCCTCTAGAAGTAAAGCTAGAGGAGATTTTTATATGATCCTTTCCATAAAGTTGACGGTTTGAGCTAAGCAGTAATATAACTGTCTATTTTACATATATATATAATTGTTAAAATTTCCGTATCATAGTTTTTGAAGTCTGTTCATCTTGTTTATGATTTGTACCTTTCCTATTCGCTCAAAAGTAACATGAGTGAACTGAAGGGTTAATTTTTTTAAAACCAATTTTTTTCTTGATGCAAATTGACAGAACTTTTAGATTAATAATTGAATAAACCTGTGAATGCTTATTTTGAACAATTAAGCGGCTGTAGAAGGTGATAAATCAATCATTTCAGGTAAGTGCAGTTTTACTTTTTTTGCAAAATTTATTTCAGCTTCTAAGTTCGATGCAGATGATTAGCAGCATAAATCGTCCAGCAGGCGGACAAAAGCTGGAGAATTTATTCTCATCGGGAGGGAAAAGTTGATGAAAAAATATCCTCTCATCATGATCAGCATCATTATTCTTTTAATAGGCTGTTCAAATGAACAACAAGAAGATCTTCAAGAGGAACTACAGGTAAATAACAACAGTAATATGGAAATCATCGCGCAAGATTTAAGTGTGCCATGGGCGATCGACTGGGATGGTTCATCTTTTTATATTTCAGAGCGGACTGGCTCAATAGTAAAAATTACAGGCAATAAAAAAATTAGACAGAATCTACATTTAGAAAAGAAGCTTTCAACAGCAGCTGAAGCTGGTGTATTAGGTTTTGTGCTTCATCCTGAGAAAAGGAATACCGCCTTTCTTTACTATACATATGAGGATGAAAGCGGGCGATTTAATCGAGTTGTAGAAATACGAGAAAAGAATAATGAATGGTTTGAGGAAAAAGTTTTGCTTGATCACATTCCAAGCGGTGACCTTCATCATGGTGGAAGAATAAAAATCGGACCTAACAAAAAATTGTACGTCACAACTGGAGATGCGACAGTACCGATGATTGCCCAAGACAGGACATCTCTTAACGGAAAAATTTTACGCATGAATCTTGATGGTACCATACCGGACGATAATCCTTATGCCAACTCCCTTGTCTATAGCTATGGACACCGCAACCCACAAGGCTTGGCATGGGATGAAACGGGTCAGCTTTATAGCTCTGATCATGGCTCAATCGGACATGATGAAATCAATCTAATTAAGCCGAAAGGAAACTATGGCTGGCCTATTATTCAGGGAGATGAGACAAGAGAGGGGATGATCGCACCTTTGTTCCATTCGGGGGATGATACATGGGCGCCATCTGGAATTGCCTATCATCAAAGGATATTGTATGTTGCACAGCTCCGAGGGGAAGGGATTTTAGCATTCGATTTAAGAAATAAAACATATAAACAAATTGTTTCCAACGTAGGTCGCGTGCGGGATGTATTCATATTGGGAGATCATTTATATTTTGTCACAAACAACACGGATGGAAGAGGGACGCCAACCGTTCATGATGACAAATTGATCAAAATTCCACTACGGAAAGCTTTTTGATGCAATTTTAGTAATTTAGGTTGATGCAAAAGAAGTGTTTTGAACTTTATTTTTTAAACCTCAATTACTGATTTCGCAAGGCATTTTAGGGTAACATACCCATCACTCAATGTAGAACCGTGTATCGAATTTTGATAGCGAATATGGTGTTTCTGAAGTAAGTATTTATAATTGGATTCTAAATACGTAATTGATTACTGCATCCTACACCAAACTAGTGTAAAGTTCAGTAAATAGGGAGACTAAGGTAAAGGGTACTAGGCACGTGTCGAAAGCGATATTCAGGCATGGTTGATGTAAAAACATTCTTGTTCAACAATCGGGCGCATTTCTGTAGGAACGCGCCTTTTTTACTTTTGGGCCAGATTCTTAAATAAAAGAGGGTAATTCTTCAAAGCAATTTTTTTAACCGGGGCAATTTAGTCGAAGTTAATCATTTAAATAGATGAGGATATAAAGGAGATTAAATTTATTTGAAGGTAAATGTATTAAATTTTATGAGTTGGGAAGCACTCAAAATGCATAACTGTACTATCTAACTGAATAAGATGGCGATAAGCCTTCTTTTTATAGCTCAGGGTCTGATAAACATTGTTTAGGAGGAAAAGAATGTCAAGTTATATATATATCCTGAGTTTCACCTAATCAAATGAATTCGATCATCAGAAATGGACTTAAAAAAACCGAAATTCCCAAGAAGATCATCATTGTTGGTGCAGGTATGGCAGGACTCGTCTCGGCCTCTTTACTTAAGCAAGCTGGACACCATGTTACAATTCTTGAAGCTTCCGGAAGGGTGGGAGGACGGGTCTATACGCTGCGAGCCGATTTTAGGGATGGGCAGTTTCTTGAAGCTGGTGCGATGCGTATTCCAAATAATCATTTCTTTACTTTGGAATATATAAAAAAATTCCAACTTCCGGTTAACGAGTTTATCAATTCGACTCCTAACGACATTATCTATTTAAGAGGAAAAAAAGCTCGTTTAAAGACATATGAACAGAACCCTGATATTTTTGGCTTTTTGGTAGCCCCACATGAAAGAGGGAAAACCGCTACGGAGTTGCTTCAATCAGCAATAAAACCCGTGACAGATTTTATTAACCAAAACCCACGGAAAAATTGGCCTGTGGTGGTAAAACAATTGAATCAATACTCGATGGAAGCTTTTTTGAAAGATAACCCGTTTGGAGTATCGTTATCTCCGGGGGCCGTCGATCTACTCAAAGTACTTCTTACAATAGAAGGATTTCCTGAGCTTTCTTTCCTGGAACTGTTACGTGAACTATTGGTTTTGTTTGCCCCTAATATTCGCTTCTATGAGATCACGGGCGGTAACGACCTACTTCCTAAAGCTTTTCTCCCTCAATTGAAAGATAATATTCTGTTCGGACAAAAGGTGAAGAAAATTGTACAGCACAACAACCAAGTAACCATTCATGCTGTCAATAAAATTTTCGAGCCATTTCAAATCACCGGTGATCTTGCGATTATAACTATTCCTTTTTCAGTCTTACAATTTGTGGAGGTTGAACCAGTTAACTCTTTTTCTCACGAAAAATGGAAGGCGATTCGAGAACTTCACTATGTGGGCTCTACGAAGATCGGTATCCAATTTAAGAGCAGGTTCTGGGAAAGGGAAGGGATGTATGGTGGAAAAACAGCTTCTGATCTCCCTATTACGCTTACTCATTACCCGAGCTATGGCCTCGGTAAACCAGGACCGGGTGTTGTTTTGGCTAGTTATACATGGGAGGATGATGCTGTACCTTGGGACAGTTTGTCCGATGAAGATCGCTTCGAATATGCATTAAAAAACTTGGCTACCATCCATGGTAAACAGGTGTATCGTGAGTTTGAAACAGGAGCGTCCCACAGTTGGATTCGAGATCCATATTCTGGTGGAGCTTTTACGATGTTTAAACCATATCAGGCAATGGAACTATCTCCTTATATTTCCACTCCCGAAGGAAGAGTTCATTTTGCAGGCGAACATGCCTCATCTACCCACGCTTGGATCCAAGGTGCAATCGAATCCGGAATACATGTTGCACATGAAGTCAATAACTTACCAAGAACTTTCTTCAGTCCTAGTCACTTATAAAAAAGAGGATAATAGTGTAGAAACATTACCCTTTAATATACTTTTACCTGTTTTGCACAAAACTAAAACTTACAATTATTGGCATGATCAACATAATTATGGATTATCGGTAGTTCATCTTTCCATTTAGTGGTGCCGTTAGCATAAGAAAAAAATTGAATATCAAGGCGTTGAGAAAATTAAATATAAAAATTGATTTTATCTTTATAGTCCTTCCTATATTTTTCCTTGTTTTTTTAATTTATGATTATTTTACAGGTTGTGAAGGTTGCGTAAAGATTGATTTACGTTACTTTTTTTATTCATTAATAGCTTTAATAATCTATTTTGTATCTAAAAAAAGAAAAAATAAATCATAATTTCTTAAACCAAAGGGTGCTTTCGTTTAAGAATTAGATACTTAAGGTTGACCAATATTTTTTAGTGAAATTTAGGTCACCCTTTTTTTATTAACAAGGTTTTCATGCAATCATTTGTCTTGTAACCAATAACATAATAGTATTTCAGACCGCAGCTTAAATTTTTTACTTATGTCGGTTTTCCAATTTGAACTTAAATAGTTGCTATTACAAATTCTATACAAGCAAAAAAGGAGAGCCGTTCACTTCTTACAATGACGAGCTCTCCTTCTTTTTTATCCTATCAATCTTTTGACAAACTTCGGGCGGTGTCTGGCACGTCATCCACCTTCCGATATTTAATGAAGGTTGGATTTAGTCCGTTTCCGAGTGTGCCGTATGCGTGCCCTTGGCGCGGTTCGATGAGTTCGTGCTGCTGATAATACACACGCGGCGTCTTCCAAAGTGCAATGAGCGCTTTTCTCATCGGCATTTCATGATAGCGATCCGGCCACATTTTTTTGAGATGTTCTTTCACGAGCGGATAATATTTTGAACTCATCGTTGGAAATATATGATGCTCGGTGTGATACGAAAAGTTAAAATGCAAGACATCGACCCATTTCGGAACGGTAACCGAAAGGCTGTTTGCAAGCGGATCGTTGACCGGTACTAATGGATTTAAACGATGATTGGTCGAAATGTAACTCATGACGATGAAGTTTCCAATCAAGAGCGGCAAGAAAAAGGCAAAGAACCACTTTCCAAATCCGATGACAAACAACAAGCTAATCCACGTCGCCCAAGGCAATAGAAACTGCCAAAACACGACTTGACGATTTTTCGGCTCAAAATCTTTGAAAAAATAAAACAGCATCCGAATGGAATGAAGCGTAAATGTGATCGTCAATGCACTAAAGGCAAAGAACGCGCGAATCACAAGCGGAATTCGATATACCCAGTGCAATAAACGACTTTTCGCTAACTTTTCTAAACTCGGCCATGCATCAGGGTCCAATTCCTCATGTTGGGTATACACATGATGATTGACGTTGTGCCACTTTCGCCACAACTTCGGACCTGTGCATAATGGCCAAAATGCAATGGCTCCAAAGAAATCGCGCAACCACGGACGACGAACGACCGTACCGTGTAAAATTTCGTGACCTAAAAACCCTAGTGACGCAAAACAAAAACCAAGTACGAGAGAAATGAGGAAATTCCACAATGGATGAAGATTCATCAAGGAAATGACAAAGAGTCCACTGATCGCAATGATGAGGTAGACAAGACCACCAAACAAACGAGAAGGAACGGGCTGAAACACTTCCTTCGGCAAGTGCGGCGAAATTTTCGACGCATACCAACCGAACGTATAAAATTCTTTCATTCAAATAGATCTCCTTTCAAATATACCGACCATTCTTACGGAATGGATGCACTACTCCGTAATGAGAGGCGCGAAATCACACACGAAAAATATTAAGAATTTTCAAACCAAATCGTTCGTTTTTATCGTAACACCTGTAAGTTTATCCTGTCAAACTTTTTTATTACTTGGTAATATTATCTAGTATCAATTCCTTTCTCTTTCTGAGATGAGGAACTAACCAATATATGGGATAAAACGTGTGAAAATATGAATTGTTTGCGGCTGAAAATAGTAAAAATTTTAAATGGGATGTATGAAAATAATAAACGTAGATAAAAGCGAAGTCGAATGTTTGAAAAAAATAGTTCGAACATTAGCTAGTATAAATGGTTTGCGTGCGATGTTAGATAATGACATTCATTAAAAAATGCTTTAAGGAATTAGAACCACTGCCCGGTACAAAAAAATAATACTGATCGCTAATATATTTTTTAAAGGGTGCCAGGCACGTGTCGAAATTCTCCTCTTGTAAGCGACGTAGTTGTTTTTGTAACTTGGCATAATCATCTGGTGTGACAGTTGATTCATCTTCCAAGTTCATAGGGGAAAATCTCTTAATCCATTTATAAATGCTTACTTCAGAAACGTCATATTCGCTACTTAAGTTTTTAACAAAAGTACCTGAGTGATAAAGTTCAACAACTGTTCTCTTGAAATCGTCATTAAATGATTTTGACACTACTTTCCCCATAAGGACACTTCCTTTCACTTTATAGTCTTGTAAATTTATCAAGAACTTAACTAAGATGTGTCCATGAAATTATACTAACACCAGTGATTAAAATTATTTTTCATTATAAAAATTTTTGAAAACTCACGGATTGTCTAAAAAACTTTGGGAAAGGGTTGAAGATAAGAATTATCGGAAATGTGGTACAGAAAAGAAATTAGAGGTGTTTAAGAAGGTGCAAGCAATTGTCGTTACTTTCGTATGGAAGTCCGAACTCCATACGGAAAATGTTGCTATTATGCATTGAAAGCCTCTAACAAACGATTGACTCGAAAGGAAGCCGAGGAAATGGTTCGCAAGATGGTCCATAAGTATGAAGACCATCGAATGTATAGAGAATGGTTGAAAAAGGATTTGATTTTTATTTGTAGAAATTATTGGTGTGGAAAATAGTTCTTTTTAGAAAGGAAGTAATAAGATGCGACAAATCATTGCTCTAGGCGGCGGAGGGTTCTCAATGGAACCGGATAACCCGTTATTAGATCTGTACATATTGAAACAAGCAAAGAAAACTACTCCAAAGATTTGTTTTATTCCTACTGCTAGCGGGGATTCAGATATTTATATATCAAGGTATTATAACTTTTTTAATAAACAAAATTGTAACCCTTCTCATTTATCTTTATTTAAACCGCCAACAAGGGATTTAGAGGGGTTTTTACTGGAGAAGGATATTATATATGTTGGTGGAGGAAATACAAGAAACTTATTAGTTTTATGGAAAGAGTGGGGGTTAGATAATATTTTGAGAAAAGCTTGGAACCAAGGGATTGTTTTAGCTGGCATTAGTGCTGGTTCTATATGTTGGTTCGAGGAAGGCGTCACAGATTCATTTGGAGAAGGATTAGAACCAATTAAATGCTTAGGATTTCTAAAGGGCAGTAATTGTCCGCATTATGATGGAGAGTCAGACAGAAGACCTTCGTATCATAAACTAATTGATTCTGGAGACTTACAAGCTGGTATTGCAGCGGATGATGGAGTTGCTATCCATTATATAGAACAAAACATAAGTAATATAGTTAGTTCTAGACCAAAGGCAAAGGCTTATAAGGTTTATTTAAATCACAAGGATATGAAGGTTATTGAGGAAGAGCTTCAGACGAATTTTTTGGGTGAAATGAGAAATTAGTACCCAGAAAGTTTGAATAATTGGTAAAATTCTTTTATATATAAAGATACAATGGAGAGGAAAAGGGATGGGATTATCAGAACAGCTAATCAAGAAGATATTCCGCAACTTTTAAATTTAATGTATCAATACATTGTGGATTTTTATAAAAGACCTAAACCAACGGAAGAGTCATTTAAAGGATTGATGCAACATGTGCTGGATAACCCTTCTAGCGGAATACAATTTATTGCAGAACAAGATGGAAGAGTATTGGGTTTTGCAACCCTGTATTTCTCCTTTAGCACTCTTCAGTTGAAAAAAATGGCTATTTTAAATGACTTGTTTGTTATACCCGAAGCAAGAGGTTCAAAAACTAGGTGAGAAACTCTTTAAAACGTGCTTGTCTTATATAAGAGAGAATGATTTTGCCTACATGACATGGGAAACTGCAAAGGATAATTTAGTTGTTCAATCTCTTTACAACAAAATGGGAGGTCAATTGTCTGAATGGTTAGTTTATGAAATCAGTTAGTGTATCCAATAGTTTTTTATTAAGCTATCCTGAAAATTAATATTTTCATTCTTCTGATGGTGCCGTATAGATGTGGCATGGGTGGCTATGATTCAAAAAGTTATTATCAACAAAAGGGGGGATTTTATAGTGTTAGACAAGAAAAAAGTAGGAAATATATTAGGTGTCACGTCTTTGTTGCCTGTAATCATAAGTATCATTATTTTCTATGTTGAAAGAGGTCCAAATGCTGATGTTTATTTCGTGATCACAATTTATGGCATCATATCAATTATTGGTATTTTATTCGCGGTGTTCTCGTGGTTGATGACGAAACGTTTCTTTCTGCCAATTATCAGCTTGATAGGAAATGGAGCGGTTTTGGCCATTACTTTTCTTTTGCTATTGGCAATGGGGATTAGTGAACCATAAAAAAATATTCTTATTCAAAGATTCTGCCCGTAGTTGCAATATTTCTTTTTCTCCTGTAAATACACGAAAGTAGGTGGCATATAAAATATAAAAATGGAAATGAGTAAGTTTATACTTCATGGCGATATATTGATTATGAAAGTAAAGATTGATGGTGTTGATTATACATTTAGCATTAGGTGGAAAGCACCGAAGAAACCTTATGATGAAACTTGGGAACTTGTATCATATAAGTAAGCTTAAAATTCTGCAAAACATGCTTGCTCCCTCGAATACGCTCCTCATTTCATATTCTGTATAACCTGATATATGGTGTGGAGAATCCAGAATGGAAAAAGTATGATGCTCCTTATTATCCGCTTGAATTTTGTACCTTTGGAAAGTTTTCTAAGAAAATGGAAGAAAAAATGAATGTTACGGATGTACCAAGCCAAATGATTATGGAATATCAAGGTCAAATTATAGGCATGGTTAGCTATTATTGGGAGGTTAAGCGTACACAATGGCTTGAAATTGGGATCGTCATATATTCTCCTGAACATTGGAATGGTGGATTTGGAACGGAAGCATTATCTTTATGGATTGACTATCTCATTGAAAATCTACCCATCGAGAGAGTGGGGCTGACGACTTGGTCTGGAAATCCACGAATGATAAGATGTGCGGAAAAATTAGGAATGCAATTAGAAGGGAGAATGAGAAAATGCCGCTACTATAATGGCGAATACTATGATTCCATTGGGATGGGTATTCTTCGAGAGGAATGGGATGAGTTTAAAAAGAATAATCCTTTATTCAACTTCCATGAAAGAACGTGTTAACTTTTATCATCTGTGGTGAGGCTCGTTTGATGGTTAGCTACGGGCGACATTAGCTGAATAAGAAAATTATTCAACTCGTGGTTAATTGGCTCATTCAAACTACCAATTAGAACATAAACTGTTGAGTTTTGTTACAATGTTAAACAACAGGAAGGTGTAATACAATGACATATTTTATGTACATATTTTGCTAAATAGTATGGGGACTTAATTTTATTGCGGTGAATTGATATGTTTAAAGATGCCGCTCATTCCGTCATGATTAGCTTTCATGAAGAACCATCCAAGTATGCTTCTGAGTCTATTTCCTTCTATGAAACGAAAATTATTAACAAACTTTTTTATCTAGCAAAAAAATATAATCCTTGTAATATTACGACATAACCTAAATAAAGAAAGGATGATTTGTATGAACACTGAATCAAATGTCAATGTAAGGGTCACTCGTCAATTTAGCGTATCTCCTGAGAAAGTTTTCGACGCTTGGCTGGATCCTGAGATGATTGGCAAGTGGATGTTCGGACCTGATCTCCGTGATGAAGAAGTGGTGCGCATTTCCCTCGACCCGCGCGTAGGAGGATCGTTTTCTTTCGTTGTGCGTCGACAAGGGCAGGAAATTGATCATGTAGGGGAGTATCTTAAGATGGACCGGCCTCGCCGTCTCGTGTTCACCTGGGGGGTGGCGGACGTAGAGGGAAGCTCACGTGTGATGATCGACATCGTACCGCTGAAGAATGGGAGTGAGCTCACCTTGACCCACGAGTTGCATTCGGACTGGGCGGACTTCGCGGGCCGTACCAAGGATGCCTGGACAAAAATGCTCGATGTGCTAGCAGAGAAACTTAGCTAAGAGATAAAACCATACGAAGGAGTATTTAAAGTAGATTATTCGGGTGGAATGCGGTGAGATTAAATAGGAATACTTGAGACGATGCTTACCGATGGATAGACGAGAAAGGTATGAGTTTTGCGTTCGTTCTAGCATTGATCTAAATGAGAAAAATCGACTTATTGCGGGTTAGATTTTTTAAAGATCGGCACTTCACTGGCTGTGTTTTCCATTTTAAAAAGTAAAATATGCCAAAAAAATAAGCTGTTTGAACATATTTGTAGCTAATATGTTCAAACAGCTTTTTTATATTCATTAGACAAAAAAACAACTTTTCCTCATCTAAGGTACTGCCGCAGTATAGCTAGCTAATAAGTTTTGTTAGTTACAATAAGTATTGTTATTTATTCGGCTTCAGCCGTTTTAAGCATTTGAAACATCGGTAGCATCACCAGAATGCCAATAATGAAGATTGCGGCAGAGGACTGATAAATCGTAAAAAGGGAGAATTGTTTTTTCAACAGACCAGCCAAGCTCATCGTAATCACCATCGATCCCATGAACAGTGGGGTTAATATTCCGTTAACACGACCTACGAACGTTTCGTCGGTATTATTTAGTATAATCGTGTTTATGCCGATATGGAGAGCAGGCATGAATAGACCGATAAAAAATTCAGCCAACAAGGTCAGCCAGAACATGGTAGACCAACCCATAACAAAAATTCCTGCAGCCATACTTCCCATCCCCAGCATCAGCAGGACGTGCGGCGCAATCCGATTGGAAAATACCATCGCTAAAGCGCCACCGATGATCATCGCTGCTCCATGGGCTGCAAACAGCCATTGCAAGTATTCTTCTTCCAGACCAAGACGCTCTGTTACAAGAAAGATGGCCAACGGGTGGATTAATCCAAGCCCAAACCCAGCAGCCATGAAGCCGCCTCCCAAAGTCACAAGAATCTTGCGCGACCACACATATTGAAAGCCGAGCTTCATTTCATGCCAGAGCGATGTCTCACTTTGGTCCTTCTTCTCTATCCGATCGGGAGGCAATAAGGTCAGTACAAGAGCAGATAATAGAAATGCTATACCTACTACCGCCATAGAGATGTTGATACCGAATTGTTGAAAGACGAAGGTGCCTAATATCGGACCAATGATCATGAAAATAGCCATCATTGTCTGGAATAAGGACATTCCCGCCTGCATCTGTTCTCCCGAAACGTGTACTTTAAACAGCTTCATCCCCGAAGGCTGAGAGAACTGCGATAGGATGGCGGAGACGAATGTTGCGAGAAAAACCGCCTTCCATGTGCTAAACAGGAGCGCCATTAATATGACAAAAATCGATATAGCACTCAAAAGGTCGCACCAGATCATCGTTCGTTTCGGTCGCCAACGGTCGGCGAACGTACCGCCAATAAAGGAGAAGATAAAAATCGGTGCAAATTCGGCTACTGATATAAGTGAGACGGCAAGCGGATCCCCATTTGTTTTCTCCGTAACAAACAATAGAATCGCAAAGTTACGTACCCAAATGCCAATCTGAATAAACAAGCCAGCCGTCATAATCGTTTGGATGAAACGATTACGTAATAGTGAAACCATAGAAGGATTTGTGTTTGTTGATGACATCAGAATGACCTCTCTAATTTTTAATATGTAAAAACAACATAAATTCTAGTCTCGACAAACGAGCGAATATATGTTCCTATTACCAAATCAATTATCTGTGATTGGAAACAGATTGTCAACTGTTACCATTTTATCTTTTAAACAGAAATATTCACATAAGAAATCCTTGTTTTTGGAACTACTTATGGCGTTGCAGAGAGAATATAAGATAAAGTAAAACGCTTGAAGCGAAATTGAAACAGCTTCGTAAAAGTATATTTTAGCCAGATGAAAAACAAAAATGGATCCCAAGGCACAACTTTAACCATTCAATGGGTAAAGGGGAATGGACATTAAAAAATACACAAAGAAACAAATATAAATTTTGTATTAAGTGACATTGGCTTAAAAATAAGGATCGTAGATGATTCGAAAACAGGTTTGAAATAGATTCTGCACATTAGGCTGAATGAAAACGAAATCGTACGAGGAGCGGAAATACCCTAAATGGTAATGAGCAGAGGAGTAGGGTTTATGATGAAGAATGCGAGCGTTTGTTAACATCTTTAAATATTTCACAAAAATGTAAAAAATTTTTAGCGTATAGGATGGATGAAATTCTTTTGGTTACTTAAGATGATGATAAGGAAAACGAGTGGCATTTTTAAAATGATGGAAGAATACCGCTTGAATATACACTTCCATTCTCCAAAGGAGGAAATACAATGGTCATTTTAGAGGCTAGTAATATTGTTAAAATATACGGAGGATTTGGTGGTGAAAGTTCAACTACTGCGTTGGGCGGAGTGAGCCTATCCATTAATAAAGGAGAGTTTATTGCGATTATGGGTCCATCTGGAAGTGGTAAGACTACATTGCTTAATGTATTGAGTGGAATTGATAAGCCTACTTCAGGTGAAGTAATAATCGCAGGCAAAAAAATAAGTGAAATGGCAGTTGATGAATTAGCTCTGTTTCGTCGTAAACATTTAGGGTTCGTGTTTCAGGAATTTAACCTTTTAGATAGTTTAACAGTTAAAGAAAATATCATTCTTCCAATGATACTGGAAAAGAAAACATCAACCGAAATGGAAGAAAAAGTTCAAAGTCTTGCCAACCTTTTCGAGATTGAATCAATCCTAAATAAATATCCATATCACATATCTGGTGGACAGCAACAAAGAACGGCTGTTAGTCGAGCATTAGTGAACGAGCCTAGTATTATTTTTGCCGATGAGCCAACAGGAAACTTGGATTCTAAATCATCGGCAGTTATTATGGAATGCTTTGAAAAAATCGTTCACGAGCTTTCGACAACTGTTCTCCTTGTTACCCATGACGTTTTCGCAGCTAGCTATTGTCAGAAAGTTGTCTTTATAAAAGACGGTCTAATTCATTCCTACATCGTAAAAAAAGGAAGTAGGAAGGAGTTTATAAATCAAATCATGGATAACCTTGCTATCATAGGAGGAAGGAACCATGTCTTTTAATCAAATTGTGTGGAAAATGGCAAAGGTCCACTATAAAAAATATATTTTATACTTTTTATGCAACAGTTTTGCAGTCACGTTTTTCTTTATGTTTTCAACTGTTTATTTCAACGAGCAAGTAGTACGAGTTAAGAAGTTAGAATCGATCCAATATGTTTTAACAGTCCCAGGGGTTGCCCTTGTTGTTTTTACTGTTTTTTTCATTAGTTATGCACACAATATTTTTATAAAAAGAAGGAGAAGTGAGATCGGACTATTCATGACTTTAGGAATGTCCAATCGTGATATAAGCAAATTATTACTATTAGAAAATGTGATCATTGCCATCTTTTCGATTATTTCGGGTATTTTATCAGGAATAATATTTTCTAGACTATTTTTTTTACTACTAATGAATAGTGTGGGATTACAAGAGGTTCCTTTTCAATTAAATAGCAAAATGTTCGTATATTCGATCATTACTTTTTTAATCGTATTTTTCATTGCAGTTGGGCAATCACTCTTCCTCATACTTAAACAAAGCGTTATTCATAGCTTAAAAAGTGACAAGATTGCAGAAACAATAAAGATGAAAAATCCACTATTGGGTGGTGTAGGGCTGGCTATTATTATTGGATCCATTCTTGGGCTATATTATACGTATTCAGATCCTAATGCGGGTGAGTTCCTGCTTTTTTGGGCAATTGCAACATTAATAGGATTGTACATTAGTCTTTATCAGTTTACTAGTTTATTTATAGAGCTTGCTAAAAAATACAAACCATTTTATTATCGTCGATTATTATTTTTGGCGAGTCTAGATTACAAATTTAAGCAACTGACATCTATACTTATGCTCGTTACTGTCATGATAATGATAACTATACTGTATAGCACAATAATATTATCCACCTACATGTTAAATGAAAAGCAAGTAATTGATAGGAATCCTTTTGATATAGCATTTATCCAAACAGAAAATAAAAATAACTTGGCTTTAGAAGATCTTTACTCAATCGTTGACCAAAAAGAAAATCCCGTCCAAAAACATCTGGTGATACCGATATATACCTATTATCAAAAACAACCATACAGTGACTGGTCCTACGTCTATCATTTTATGGCAGTGGACCATTTTAATCAGTTAACTTCCAATCAGCTTAAATTACAAGATAATGAATTTGTATACTTTATAAATGATGACCCAGAAAGCGAAGGAAGTGGTAATGATTATAATCAAGATGTTATCTTTCCAATCAGAAATGAGAATGTAACTTACACACGAAAGGAAACAATTATAGAAAAAAACATCAACAACCTAAGTAATCTTCATGACTTTATAATTGTAAGTAATTCCGAATTCGAGTCTCTAAAAGATAAATTAGATGGTTTTGAATCAAATCTTCATTTAATCAATGTTGCAAACTGGAAAAAGACAACTAATACTGTTGAGAGACTAGAAAAGAGTTTTAAAAGCTACAATGTAAACACTCCACCAATTGTTGATGTTCGGGTAGAGAATGCTTCAGAAGAAGACTTATTTCAGGTTGCCTCTAAAGTGGAAGATTATAATCACAACAAAAATTCTAATGGTATATTATTCTTTGTAACCTGTTTTTTAAGTGTCATTTTCTTCTTTGGATCGTTTACTCTATTATATTTAAATCTTTTTTCCGAGATTGATAAGGAAAAAGACAAGTATAAAAAACTTAAATATATAGGGATTACTACGAAGGAAGTAAAGCGAATCATTTCAAGAGAGATAACAACCCTATTTTTTGTCCCAACCCTTGTTGGAACTACCTTAGCTTTCCTTTACATCGTTGCTATGGCAAAGGATATTGGTGGAATCACAAAAAATCCTGAAATACTATTACACTTCCTCATTGTTGCAGTAATCTACCATTCCATACAAGTAGGATTTTTCCTATATGGCAGAAAGAAAATGTTTTACTATCTAACTGGACATTAAAGTAAGTGTTCAGGTTAGCGGAGGAAGGACTACATAAAAAAGAGAGTTTAAGTTAATTGGAAAAAGAATATCTTTCTATTGTAATTCAACAGTTTAAACATTTTAAAGAACGAGCGGAACAATGAGTTACAACTGGGGGCCAAGTGGTCCAACATTTCCCTGCAGTTATCCTAAAGATTGTCAAACAAAAACTAAGTATGTACAAAGCTTCTTTTTGTACATTATTTTTTGTCTTTCTTGGATTTAATACAAACCAAAATAATTCTGTCAATTCTATGTGGATCAATACGATAAAATGATTTACAATTTGAACAATGTTCGTTTTAAAGATGAAGGTGGGCGAAGTATAATGATTTACAAGAGTGCTAATTTCCAACACATAATGACATCAATGGAGATGTTGACTCTTACTATGTTTTTAGATGAGACGTTTCCTTTAAATGGTAAAATGAGTATGTAGATTGTTAACAAATGTACTTACATTAGCAGGGCAGGGGTGAATATATGAAATTTGCTACTAAAATAATGATGCTATTACTTATTGTTTTCCTAATGGCTTGTAGTAAACAACTAGAAAGTGGAAAATTGATTCATGAAGAGCAAACTGCCACAAGTGGTCAAAGGGTAGGAGAGAGTACAGTAGTAATAGCTTATAATGATAAGGAATTTGAAGATTTATGGAACTCTTTTAACATTGAAGAAAACCGTCCTGATGTTAATTTTGATAAATATGCTATATTATTTGCACATACAATGGAAAACTCTTGTCCCAAACAAATCAGTAAGTTTCAACTAAGTGATGACGGTAAAAAGTTAATTATTGAAACATCTCAAAAAGGGTCTATTTGTAACGACATTGGTATTCCAAAGTCATTTGTGTTTCAAATGGAAAAAGATATGCTGGATCGTGTGGAGACAATATCTTTTGAAGGAAAATCTTTTGCTCATAGGTGACGAGAATGTTTTTTTAGTGGCAATAAAAACCGCTGAAAATTCTAACATTTTATGGCAGTGGACCATTTTAATCAGTTAACTTCCAATCAGCTTAAATTCACCCGAAGAAATTCCAACAGATGAAAATATTATAAAAGTTGAATGGGTAGATTTAGAATTAGCAGATGAATTAATGCCATATCATCCTGAAGGAATATCTAAATTAATTAGAAATACTGGAGCAAAATACACATTACAAAAATAAGAAAGATTAATTGCTATAAACTAAGAATAGAATAAATGAATTTATTTGCATATTGAGTGGATATATTTGTATCAAAAAACTGACAGAATTATTCCAGGATTAAAAACGCGAAAAATCGCGTTTTTGCATTTTTTGTTCAGTCATCATATATTATGTTGCTAAAATTTTTATTATAGAATACATGAAATTATAATATATTGACGTATTTTCAGAACTATATGAAGTTACAGAGCTGCTCTAAATAGAGCAGTTTATTTTTTTTATTCAAAAATAATTTTTGATTTGATTTCCATATTTTAATAGATGTACATAATTATTTCAAGGATATTACAATTATTGTGTGTTATCCGGATAACCAGAAACTGTTTGAAAGGAGAACATCGAAACATCATGAATAGGAGAAGGTTAAGTATTTTTTCTAAGACTTTATCCATTTTACTCTCGTTCTGTTTACTCTTTAGTCTTATTGGACCAGAATTTGCCCAAGCAGCACCTAGTAAAATAGACAAAATAGCGAAAAAAAGTGAGAAAATAGACGCAGACATTGGTGAGATGCCTCGTGAACTCCCATCGGAGAAATTAGAGCTAAAAAGTAAGCGGACAAAGTTTTCCAAAAGGTATTTAAATCCGGATGGTAGTTTTACCGAGGAAATCTTTTTAGAGCCTCAATTCTATCAAGATCAAAACGATAAACAATGGAAAAAAATCGATAATACTTTACAAGTGGGTGAAAAGCACCAAGACAAATACGAAAACAAAAGTCATGCCATGAAAGTGTTTTTCACCAAACAATATAAGCAAAACGAATTAGTTGAAGTCACAAAAGACCATTTTTCTATCAAAATGATACCAGTCAATGGGAAACAGTCAAATGGGGTCATCAACAAAAATAATATTACGTATTCAGACCTGTTTGAAAATACGGACGTAACCTATAAAGTTCAAGGCGATTCCGTTAAAGAAGATATTATCTTGAAAAGCAAGCCTACTCATAACATCTTTACATTTGAATTGAAATTAAAAGGGTTGTCGGTCGACACCAATGAAGAAGGGACCATTGTCTTTAAAGATGAAAAGGGTCAAGTTCAATGGTTCTTTGAACGTCCATTTATGACGGATGCCAGTGGAAAATACTCGGATCACGTGGACTTAATACTTAAAAAAGAAAATGGAAAAACATATGTGGATGTTGTGGCGGATGAAGAGTTTTTAAATGACGCATCTACACAATACCCGGTTGTGATAGATCCAACTATTAATAATTGGGATGTATTAAGGGACAATTTTGTGTCTAGCACCTTCCCAAACTCTATTTATTCTAGCAATACTTATATGAACACCGGATATAATAGCTATTTCGGTTCCACTCGTTCGCTAATTAGATTCTATTTACCAAGTTTACCGAGCGATAGTTTTATTACTTCCGCCACTTTTCATGCGTATCAAACTATTTCGGATTCAACGGAAGTATCAATTGATTTATACCGTATAACAAGTAACTGGGCTTCTTCTGTCACATGGAATACACAGCCGACTATTGGAGCTTCTCCAGAGTCAACCACGACGAGTAATTCTGTTAACACCTACTGGCAGTGGGAAATAACGCAATTAATCAAAGATTGGTACAACGGCGTACAACCAAACTACGGGTTCATGTTAAAACAACAAAATGAGACTACGTCTCCATATCGTTCCTTTAACACAGTTAATAGTGGAAATAATACACCAAGAATTACGATTAACTATACGGTTGATCCTATTGGGTTAGAGGATTTTTGGAGCACAACGGAAGAAGGGATAAATCCTGCCAATGGTAACTTGGTACTTCAAGAAACAGATATATCTGTTCCAGGACGAGGATTTGATGTTTCAATTACTCGTACCTTTAACAGCCGTAAAACGTGGCATTCCGGAATGTTTGGATTCGGCTGGTGGAGTAATGTCGAAGCTCGATTAGTCGATAGTGGAGATGGTCCCATTACTCTCATTGATGGAGATAACACCCGTCATATTTTCGGCCAAAAAGTGGGTGGGGGCTACACAACACCTGGTGGTATCTACCTTGACCTTGTGAAAAACGGAGATGGTACGTATACCATTACTGAAAAAGATGGAACGAAAGTCCATTTTAATACATCGGGTCGAATCGCTTCGATTGTGGATACGAATGGGAATACCACGACCTTTACGTATAATGGTTCTGGTCAATTAATCGAAATTGAGGATGCTTCCGGACGAAAAACAACCATTCAATATGGTGCCAATGGATATGTTTCTTCCATTACCGACCCAGCGAACCGCACCACAACCTATGAATACGATGGACAGGGAAATTTAATTAAAGTCATTGACCCAGCCAACTTTGAAACGACTTACGGATATGATGCTGATCATAACATCACGTCCATCACAGATGCAAAGAATATAACGACAACCATTCAATATACAGACGATCAAGTAACCAGTATTAGTCGCCCAATTACCATTAATGGTACGGTCGAAACAAGCACAACTACCTACTCCTATGACACACAAAACGAAATCACAACAGTCGTAGACGGAGAAGGAAATCGGGTAGACTATAAATACAGCCCAAATGGAAATATCGAAGAAATCATTGAAAATCCATTAGATGCTCAAAACAAAGCTGTCACATCGTTCTATTATGATAACCATAACAACTTAACAAAAGTGGTTGATGCCAATACGAATCAATCCAGTGGCACGCAAGCTTATATCTATAGTTACGATGAGAATGGAAATATTACTTCCGTTCAATTACCAGAAAATCAGACTGAATCCTATACCTATGATGACAAGAATAACCTGATTCAAGAACAAGATTTTAACAATAATCTTCAACATTATGACTATGATGATAAGAATAACTTAACAGAATCAATTGATTCTTACCAACAATCAACCGCGACTCGATATGATCAGTACGGAAAAGTATTATACACCACACATCCGATGTCGGTCGCTGACAATCTTGTCAAAAATTCAAACTTTGAAATCGATGAAGACAACAACAGCTGGCCAGATGGATGGAATACGATCCAGCAATCCGGAACAACAGCCACGATAAACTGGTCAACCGTTTCAAAATATTGAAATCGTAGTGTGAGTATTTCCAATCCAACAGGTTGGGCGAATGTATTCAGTGAAATGGCTCCTTATCAAGCTAATGAAGAATACGTTGTTAGCAGTTTTGTGAAAACCGAAAACACAACCGGCTTAGCTCAAATCAAAGTAGAATATTTCGATGATTCAAACAATTGGTTAGGCTTTTCCATGTCATACGGAATAAAAGGGACTCATGACTGGACTCGTTTACAGTTAGTAATAGATAACGAAAATGTTCCTTCTGGTACGAAAAAAATTCGGGTAGCTGTAGGGATGGATGCTAGTTTAGGTACCGCCTATTTTGATGGTGTTCAAATCGAAAAAGGAACCGTCCTAGGTGCATACAACTTAGTTGAGAATTCAAGCTTTGAACGTAGCAATAACGGTCAAATACCTGATGATTGGGAAACCAGTGGAAATTTATCAGCGAATGACCAATTGGATTCGTCTGAATATTACGTTGGAAGTCAGTCCTTTAAAATCACGGGTGAATCCGGAAAGAATAAGTTTATTAAACAAACGATTCCGATTTCTGGAGATGAAAACTCCCGATTCACACTTTCTGGATACTCGAAACAAGTCGGTGCTAATCCGAACGGAGGGCACTATGCCTTACAAGTAGCCATCCATTATACAGATGGTTCTACAGATTGGAGCAATGCCAACGACTTTGATAAAACAAAGGAAGGCTGGCAGCATGTAGCCGCAGAAATTAAACCAGATAGAGCCTTTGACTCAATTGATGTGTATTACTACTTCTTCGATCAATCGGGTACTGCTTGGTTTGATGCGATGCGTCTAGAAGAAGGGGCTTCGCATACCTTCTATACGTATGATACGAATTCAAACTATGTCACTCAAATCAAGGATCCTTTAGGTCATACCGTATCATACAGTTATGACGCAGCCGGAAATCAAACCAGTGTCACTGATGGAAAAAGGAAAACGACTTCTTTCGAATATAACGCAAAGAATCAACTAACAAAAGTGACAGATCCAAATTTAAATGAGACAACCTATGGATATGATGGTGTAGGAAATCGTACATCGGTAACCAATGCGAAAAATCATACAACAAACTATACGTATAATGAATTTAATCAAGTATCAAGCTTTACCAATCCATTAAATCAAACCACATCTTTTGAGTATGATAAAAATGGAAATTTAACGAAAGTCACATATGAAAATGGGGATACGGTTTCCTATAGTTATAATGCGCTTAATCGCCTCGTGTCGATAGCACATAATGGGGTAACCAAATGGACCTTTACGTATGATGCCAATGGAAACGTCACATCCGTGACGGATGAAAATAATCAAACGGTAACGTATTCATATGATAAAAACAATCGCTTAACGCAAGTTGATAAAGGTACGAGTTCATCGCTAACACTTGGATATGATGACAACTCTAATATCACATCAAGAGAAATAACGGATGGATCGACAACCACAACATTCGGTTACAGTTATAATCCGTTAAACCAACTTGTTGCCTTGTCCCGAAATAGTGCCAACCTTGCTAAGTTGACGTATGATGAACGTGGAAACATTTCGGCGATTCTAAAAGCAAATGGAACGTATACAGCCTACGAGTATAACGATGCGAATCTATTAAAGTCCATTAAAAACTTTGATAAAACTGGAAGTGTCTTGAATTATTTCATTTACAGTTACGATGCCAATGGAAATATTACAAGTGTGGAAACCGAAAGTGGAACGATTACGTATCAATATGATGCATTGAATCAATTAATTGAAGAAACTCTATTAGATGGAACAACCATTACCTATGAGTACGATTCCGTTGGAAACCGTACAAAGAAAATCGTAACGGATGGAACAGGTTCAACGACCACAACCTATACGTATGACGCAGCCAATCAGTTAACAGCAGTAGACGGACAAGTATACACGTATGATGTCAATGGGAACTTAATCGATAATGGCGAGTATACCTTTCTTTACAACGATGACAACCGTCTTGTAGAAGTAAAAGATGCAACTAATACAACGATTGCAACCTACACGTATGACCATCAAGGAAGAAGAATCAGTAAAACAACGTCATCTGGAACGACTTACTACCACTATGACGGTGACTCGATTCGATTGTTGTATGAAACAGATGAAAACAACAACATCATTGCGGAATATACTTGGGATGAAAATGGTCAACCACTTACGATGACGAGAAATGGTGTAACGTATCATTATCATGTAAATGGTCACGGTGACGTAACGGCATTAACCGATGCCAATGGAAATATTGTTGCGGAATATGATTACGATGCATGGGGAAATGTCCTTTCACAAACTGGCTCAATGGCATCACAGAATCCAATACGGTATACAGGGTACTATTTCGATGAAGAAACAGACCTATACTATTTGATGGCGCGTTATTATGATGCCAATATCGGTCGTTTCCTCACA
>JACDOC010000019.1 GCA_017656295.1 Bacillus sp. (in: firmicutes)
CGGTTTGATGAGGGGAAACTGAAAGTAGAAAGAGACAGCAGAAGCTGTCCCTTTTGAAATCAGTTTTCTACTCTACTATAAAGTAAACATACACGGCTAATGGAAATAGCACATACATTATAAAACGAGAAAAATGATAATTTTTTGAATGTTGTATGCAAAAGGATTTTTCCGGATACAATGGAAGATATGGAGGTGGATGGGATGGAATCAACTGCTTTTACCGAAATGAGTGAGCGATGTGCAATCTGTGAAACACAGAAAATACAGGGGATCCATGTTAATCATGTGTATATTTGTAATGATTGTGAGCGCAAAATGATTCAAACAGACACGAATGACCCGGAATATCGGTATTTTGTACAGCAACTAAATAAGGCGTTTAAAACGCATATTTGTTCCTAACCAAACGTCTCATTTGTTTGGTTTTTTATTTTAGAACTAACATTTTCAATACATAAAATACTGTTAAAATAGAAGATGTGTATTATCTTAATGGAAGGGAATAAAGATGCCTCAAAATCGAACTCCGCTAATGGATGCGGTCCAACAAGTGATAAAAAAGAATCCTATTTCTTTTCATGTCCCTGGTCATAAGCATGGACAACTGTTTGATGGGGCTAGTTTAGCTTTTAAACAACACCTCTTACAATATGATTTGACCGAGTTGAATGGTCTCGATGATTTGCATGCTCCAGAAGCGGCCATTATGGAGTCGCAACAGTTGCTAACGAAATTTTACAGAACGAAAGCAAGCTATTATTTAGTCAACGGTAGTACAGCGGGGAATTTAGCGATGATATTAGCTACCTTTCGTGAGGGGGACCGGGTGCTTGTTCAGCGCAATTGTCATAAGTCTGTATTAAATGGTCTCGAGTTGGTAAAGGCAAATCCTGTGTTTATTGCTCCTACATATGACGAAACGTATGGAGTTCCTCGTGGGGTCAATGTCCAGACAGTTCGCGAAGTATGGAAGCAGTACGATGATATTAAAGGAATTATTTTAACGTATCCCAATTATTACGGAATGATATACGAACTAAAAGACATCATTGACTTTGCCCACGAACAACATGTTCCTGTTTTAGTCGATGAAGCCCATGGGCCACACTTTGTGCTTGGCTCTCCTTTTCCGAAAAGCGCTCTCCAATTAGGGGGAGATATCGTAGTCCATTCGGCTCATAAAATGCTTCCGGCGATGACGATGGGAAGTTTTTTACATATTAATAGTGATCGTGTGAGTAAAGAACGAATCGAGCACTTTTCATCGATTTTACAAACGAGTAGTCCATCATATCCGATTATGATTTCCTTAGAATGGTCTCGTTTGTATTTAGAACAATATTCCTTGGAAGATATAGAATATACAATGAACATGGTGACAACATTCACTAACGAAATTAAAAAGATGGATGGTTTCGATATTTTATTAGGTGATGATCCGTTAAAGCTCCTTCTTCGAGCTGAAGGTTATTCTGGATTTGAATTGCAAGCATTTTTAGAGGATTATGGTATTTATTCTGAATTAGCTGATCCTTATCAAGTGTTATGGATTTTCCCACTATTAAAGAAGGAACATACATATCCTCTTCATCGTGTAATTGACGTATTGGCTCGACTTCCTAAAAAAACAATGTTCAAAAGACGAGTCAATAAGTTTTTTATTCAACAAGTCACCGAGCTTGCTGTGCCGATACATCAGCAGCAATTGGAAACTGGTGAATGGGTACCATTGAAAAAAGCAATTGGTCAAATTGCGGATGGAATGGTCATTCCCTATCCGCCGGGGATTCCACTACTTCTTCGCGGCGAACGAATTACCGAAGAAATCATTGTTGAAATTGAGCAATTATTAATGGAAGGATGTCATTTTCAAGGAAGCATAAACAAACAAAATGGGACGATCCGAATTATGAAAGTTTGAGATATGTGCGAGTGTCAAAAGGTGGTGTTAAAGATGAGAAAAGGCTTATTTATTACGTTTGAAGGGCCGGATGGGGCGGGAAAGTCAACCGTTATCCATCATGTAGGAGAAAAGATCAAACAAAATGGAACCCATTTATTAATAACAAGGGAACCTGGAGGAATTGAGATTGCCGAGCAAATTCGCCAAGTCATCTTAAAAAAAGAAAATACGGCAATGGATTCTCGGACAGAAGCTCTGTTATATGCAGCAGCGCGTCGTCAACATTTAGCTGAAAAAGTGATTCCTGCTTTAAAAAGCGGTATCCATGTTTTCTGTGACCGATTTATCGATAGTTCACTAGCATATCAAGGCTATGCACGAGGTTTAGGTATTGAAGAAGTGTATCGGATTAATGAATTTGCGATTGATCAATATATGCCGGATATCACGTTTTACTTAGACGTTCCACCGGAAATTGGGTTAAAACGAATCGAAAAGCATCACGGCCGTGAAGTGAATCGATTAGACTTAGAATCACTTGATTTTCATCAAAAAGTAAGAGAAGGATACCAATTATTAATTCAGCAATTTTCTGAGCGGATCATCGTTATTGATGCGACACAGTCGCTTGAAAAAGTTGTGCAAGATGTCTATGAGCATGTGGAGAAGGTCATTCACGAATAAAAAGTTGAGGTTCTTAATCAATTCGATTAGGAGCCTTTTTTATATGGCTATGTTATATTTCATTGTTGATTTTTAACAAGTTATCCACACGGCGGCGACTCCAGCGGGAACAAGAAGCCGCAAGACCCATACTTGAGCGTAGCGAGGGAAGTGGCTTGCGGCTTGCCCGCGGAAAGCGTCCGCCTGAAAGCGAAATGTAAAAATATCAACAATATCATTTAACAAAACCTTTTTATAAAAAATGGTTTTACGCTTGTCTAAGCAGGCAGGAATGACCATGTCATAGAAAGAAAATAATTGATATAATAAAGGATAAGATCTTTCTGTTGGCCGTAGAGAGGAGGAAGTTTCGCTAATGAAACTGATTTTAGCCGTGGTCCAAGACCAAGATAGTAATCGATTATTACAAGCGCTAGTCGAAAATAATTTTAAAGCTACCAAATTAGCGAGTACCGGCGGCTTTTTAAAATCCGGGAATACGACGTTTATAATTGGAACGGAAGATATCCGAGTGGAACGGGCGTTACAAATAATTAAAGATAACTGTCAATCACGTGAACAACTGGTAGCACCAGTTTCACCAATGGGAGGAAATGCCGATTCTTATGTCCCATATCCGGTGGAAGTCGAAGTCGGAGGCGCCACGGTTTTTGTCTTGCCAGTTGAAGCGTTTCATCAGTTTTAAGCGAGAATTTCCTATATTCACATAGTCGGAGGCAATGATCATGAAAATTAATCACGATGTTCGTGTTGGTATGGATAAAATTCGCAATGAAACAATTACAGCTTCGACCACAACAAATCAATTTGCTCAATATGTTGTACAACAAGAGAAAAAATTACAAAGGGAACAACTGCACCGATTAATGATGGAGATTGATGAAGTAGGAGAGCGTTTATCTCGCTCCCGAAATTTTAAAGATTTAGCGAAATTTAAAACATTAGTGAAGCGGTTTGTTCGGGAAGCGGTAGAGTTTGGGATGGACTTGCGTCAATCGCATACGTTTAATCAATTTGGCGAGGGTCGAAGATTAAACATTGTCGAAACGATTGATGAGAAGTTAGTAGAATTAACGGAAACGGTGTTACAAAAGGAAAAGCAGTCCATAGACGTATTGGATCAAATCGGAGAAATTAAAGGACTATTAATTAATTTATATACGTAAGCGAGTGAGTCATTGTGACAACATGGGAACAGTTTGAAAATGTACAGCCGATTGTGATGCAAATGTTAAAAAACAGTTTGCGAAAAAATCGTACGGCTCATGCCTATATGTTTGAAGGGATGCGAGGAACCGGTAAAAAGGAAGCAGGGCTCTTGTTTGCCAAAAGCTTGTTTTGTCAACATGTAAAGGAAGGTTATTTACCGTGTGAAGAGTGCCATCATTGCAAACGTATTTCTAACGGCAATCATCCCGACGTTCATATCATTGAACCAGACGGGATGTCCATTAAGAAGGAACAAATAAAAGCACTGCAAGAGGAATTTACGAAAACCGGTGTCGAATCGAAAAAGAAGTTTTATATGATTGTTCATACGGACAAAATGACCACAAATGCGGCGAATAGTTTATTAAAGTTTCTAGAAGAGCCAAACTCAGAGACGACGGCGGTGTTAGTCACTGAACAAATTCATCGTATATTACCGACCATCATTTCCCGTTGCCAAGTGATCTCCTTTCACCCATTACCAAAAGATGTGCTTCAACAACAATTAGAACATGCGGGAGTGCACCCTCATTTTTCTGCTCTTTTGGCTCAGTTAACGAACAATACAAAGGAAGCGTTACAATTATCCAACGATGAATGGTTTGCACAAGCAAGAAAGATAGTGTTAAAATTATATGAAGTCCTTCATAAATCACCATTTGAAGCGATGGTATTTCTACAAATGGAATGGTATGAGCATTTTAGAGACAAGCAGCAGCTGGATCTCGGTTTAGATTTGTTGTTGCTTGTGTATCGCGACGTGTTGCATTATCAACTTGGAAAAGAAGCGTATCTTTTCCCAGATCAACAAGAAAAGCTCCAGTCTAGTGCCTTGCACGTGTCTGGAAAGAAGATCACCGAACAAATGAGCAGTATTTTAGAGGCAAAACGTCGTTTACATGTAAATACCAATACTCAGTTATTAATGGAACAACTTGTTCTAAAGTTACAGGGGGGATCTTCCTTTGTATGATATTGTAGGTGTACGTTTTAAAAAAGCCGGTAAAATTTATTATTTCGATCCTGGAGATCTTCCAATAGAAAAAGATGATTACGTGATCGTGGAAACGGTCCGTGGAATAGAATACGGGAAAGTCGTTGTTGGACGAAAACAAGTGGACGAAAACGATGTCGTATTACCTTTAAAAAAGGTGATTCGCATTGCCGACCATAAAGATCGATTAATCGTTGAAGAGAATAAACAGGCAGCGGCTGAAGCATACGATATTTGTATGGAAAAAATCACTGAACACCAACTAGAGATGAAGTTAGTTGATGTCGAATATACGTTTGATCGTAATAAAATCATCTTTTACTTTACAGCTGATGGACGGGTAGATTTTAGAGAACTGGTAAAAGATCTTGCTTCCATTTTCCGTACACGTATCGAGCTACGACAAATTGGTGTGCGTGATGAAGCCAAAATGCTTGGCGGAATCGGTCCTTGTGGCCGAATGCTTTGCTGTTCTACTTTCTTAGGTGACTTTGAACCGGTATCGATCAAAATGGCGAAAGATCAAAATTTATCACTTAATCCAACAAAAATATCAGGATTATGCGGCCGATTAATGTGTTGCCTAAAATATGAAAACGACGAATATGAGTCTGCAAAAGAACAACTTCCGGATTTAGGAGAAATGATTGAGACTCCTCATGGTACTGGAAAAGTCGTTGGATTAAATATTTTAGAGCGGGTATTACAAGTTGAGTTGACCAATCAAGAACGAGTTCTAGAGTATACGCTTGAAGAAATTTTAAATCACGGTGCCATTTCAACCCAAGCCGCTGATTGATGAGGTGGATTACGTGGATAAAAAAGAGTTATTTGATTCGGTTAGTCATATGGAAATGCAAATTGGGCAATTATATCAACAATTAGGGGAACTAAAGCAAAAAATTGCTGAATTACTAGAAGAAAATAACTCCCTAAAGATTGAAAACGACCATTTACGTCGTCGATTAGAACGGTCTGAAAAGACAGAGTTAACAAAATTAGAAAAAAAGAATCTCTCTCGTTCAAAAGACGACCAGGATAAATCAATTGATATTGGCGAGGGTTATGATAATTTGGCACGGTTATATCAAGAAGGGTTTCACATTTGTAATATCCATTTCGGTAGTCCACGTAAAGATGAAGACTGTTTATTCTGTTTGTCTTTTTTAAATAAAAAATAAGTCATTTTTTGCCTTCCATTGTCGGAAGGCTCTTTTTTCGTAAGGTTCGAACAATGATTGGGGGCAGATGAGATGATTTCATTAAAGGATGATGAACGTTTAGATTATTTACTGGCCGAAGATTTACGTATTATTCAAAGTCCGTCAGTGTTTGCCTTCTCGTTAGATGCGGTGTTACTCGCTCGATTTGCCTATGTTCCGATTCAAAAGGGAAATATTATCGATTTGTGTACGGGTAACGGTGTGATTCCACTATTACTCAGTACTAGAACAAAAGGCACCATTACTGGTGTGGAAATACAGGAACGGTTATATGATATGGCGGTACGTAGCATTCAATATAATCAGTTAGAGGACCGTCTACATATGATTCACGGGGATTTAAAAGATATGCCAAAACAACTTGGGTATGGAAAATTTGATGTTGTCACTTGTAATCCGCCGTACTTTCCTACCCCTTCAAAAGACGAGATTAATGAAAACGAACATTTAGCTATCGCTCGACACGAGATTTACTGTACGTTGGAAGATGTGATTAAAACGAGTAGCGACCTGTTACGCCAAGGTGGAAAGGCAGCTTTTGTTCACCGACCTGGGCGTTTGATGGATATTTTAACGTTGATGAGAAAATATCGTTTAGAACCGAAGCGCCTTCGATTGGTGTACCCGAAGCAAGGAAAAGAAGCGAACACGATTTTAGTAGAAGGAATAAAAGACGGAAAACCAGACTTAAAAATTTTACCGCCGCTTTTTGTCTATACCAATCACAACGAATATACAAAGGAAGTGCGTCACATTTTATATGGAGAACAAGCATAACCACTTTTTTTATGTGCTAAAGTGTCGTGATGGGACCTTTTATGGAGGATATACATCGAATCTTCAGCGTCGTATCAAACAACATAACGAAGGAAAAGGTGCAAAATATACACGCGGGCGAACGCCAGTGGAGCTTCTTTATTGGAAAGCTTATGCGACAAAGGGAGAAGCATTACGAGCGGAATATCAATTTAAGCAATTAAAGCGAAAGGATAAAGAACGGTTCATTGAGAAAGCGAGGGACCATGATGAACAGACAAAAGAGCTACGAAAAGAATGATGCAACAGGAACTTTATATTTAGTGCCAACTCCCATTGGGAATTTAGAAGACATGACGTTTCGAGCGATTCGGATGTTAAAAGAAGTCAATGTCATTGCAGCGGAAGATACAAGGAATACAAAAAAATTAGCTAACTACTTCGAAATATCAACACCGATTGTAAGCTACCATGAACATAATAAAGAAAGAAGCGGCCAGCAACTAATAGAACGGTTAAAAAACGGAGAGGATGTAGCGTTAGTCAGTGATGCGGGGATGCCGACCATTTCCGATCCTGGAGTTGAATTAGTTCAACAAGCAATTGCCGAACAAATTCCCGTCGTTCCATTACCGGGAGCCAATGCTGCTCTTACGGCGTTAATTGCTTCAGGAATAGCAACACAACCTTTTTATTTTTACGGATTTCTTCACCGAAATAAAAAAGAGAAAAGAGAAGAACTGGATCAATTAAAAAATCAAAAAGCTACGTTAATCTTTTATGAAGCTCCTCATCGACTAAAAGAAACGCTTCTCCTTATGAAAGAAGTGTGGGACGACCGCCAAATCGTTCTTTGTCGTGAATTAACGAAAAAATTTGAAGAGTTTTTGCGTGGGACTCTTACAGAAGCAATTGAATGGGCGTCTTCGGAAGAGGTCCGTGGTGAATTTTGTATCGTCGTTGAGGGAGCGAAAGAGGGAAGTTCAGAAAGTGAAGATGAGATGTGGTGGACGCCGTTGTCTATCATTGAACATGTACATGCTTATATCGAAAACGAACAGATGTCGGCGAAAGATGCGATTAAACAAGTAGCCAAAGATCGTTCGATGCCAAAACGGGAAGTATATCAATTATATCATCAATAATAAGAAAGGAGGCTTTTTATGTGCCTCCTTTATTCGATATGTGTAGTGAATGGTGGTAGTGTTGATGATAAGGATTGTATTGTAAAAATTAATCTAAGTTAAAAGTGCTTTTAATTTCTTTCATTAATTGTTCTGCGCCTTCACGGCTTAAGATTAGTTTTCCATCAGCAAACTTCACGTTGTCATCAGAAACTTCGCCAGTAACTTGGCAAGTCATGTTCGGCTTATATTTTTTAAGAATAATTTTTTCATCGTCTACGTAAATTTCTAAAGCGTCTTTTTCAGCAATACCAAGTGTACGACGTAATTCAATCGGAATAACCACACGACCAAGTTCATCAACTTTACGAACAATACCAGTAGATTTCATGTTTACTATTTCTCCTCTCGATTTTTTTTTCTATTATAATTCGTCATTATTCGACATTTTTCTTAAGATGTTTTTATCATACCAGCCATTCCCATATTCGTCAATAATTTTATCCATCATTTTTTTTTATATTTTTTTCCAATAAGATGTTGATATATCAACGTTTTATACGCTATTATGTTGAATTCATAATATTTTGTGAATAATTTTTTGTAATTAATTTGGAAAAAAGAAATTCGACAAAGTGGTTAAAATCTTTATTTTTTTCGACAAAATCCGACAAAAACGTCGACGAGTTTTCTTTAAGGGAAAAATGTTGACGAGAACAGCTATCTGAAGTTGCATAATTGTCATATTTTATGTATATTTTGGAGATATAAGAGGTATAGTTGTGGTATAAAAGGTTGGAACGCCCTGTTAGTCTTCGAAGAAAAGCTCTCGCATTGGGCGAGAGCTTTTTCACTTATCCTTTTACATACGGAAACGTTCAACCTTTTTTTATAAATACGCCATAACAAAGGTTTTAGAAATGAATTAAAGGAGGGTAAAAGATGAAAGAAAAAAAGACGTTTTATTTAACGACACCGATTTATTACCCAAGTGGGAATTTACATATTGGTCACGCGTACACGACCGTGGCAGGTGATGCAATGGCCCGTTATAAAAGAATGCGTGGGTATGACGTTATGTTTTTAACCGGAACCGATGAGCATGGGCAAAAGATCCAACGAAAAGCGGAAGAAAAGGGAGTTACACCGCAACAATATGTAGATGAAATTGTTGCTGGTATTCAAGAGCTCTGGAAAAAGCTTGATATTTCTTATGATGATTTTATTCGGACAACGCAAGAACGACATAAAAAAGTTGTCGAAAAAATATTTAAGCGCTTAATTGATCAAGGTGATATTTATTTAGATGAATATGAAGGTTGGTATTGTACCCCTTGTGAATCGTTCTTTACCGAACGGCAACTCGTAGACGGCAATTGTCCTGACTGTGGACGCCCAGTAGAGAAAGTCAAAGAAGAATCGTACTTTTTTAGAATGAGTAAATATGTGGACCGCTTGTTAGAATACTATGAGAAAAACCCACAATTTATCCAACCAGAATCTCGGAAAAATGAAATGATTAATAACTTTATTAAACCAGGTTTAGAAGATTTAGCTGTTTCACGGACGACGTTTGATTGGGGAATTAAAGTTCCTGGTGATCCAAAACATGTCATCTACGTGTGGATTGACGCGCTGACTAACTACATTACGGCTCTCGGTTATGGTACGGATAATGAAGAAAAGTTTCGAAAGTATTGGCCAGCGGATGTACATCTCGTCGGAAAGGAAATTGTTCGTTTCCATACGATTTATTGGCCAATTATACTTATGGCGTTAGATTTACCGTTGCCAAAGAAAGTATTTGCTCACGGCTGGTTATTAATGAAAGATGGAAAAATGTCCAAATCAAAAGGGAATGTTGTTGATCCAGTAACGCTCATCGATCGTTACGGACTTGACCCATTACGTTACTACTTACTTCGAGAAGTACCATTTGGTGCAGATGGTGTATTTACGCCAGAAGGATTTGTCGAGCGAATTAACTTTGACTTAGCTAACGATTTAGGAAACTTACTAAACCGTACGATTGCGATGATGAACAAATATTTTGATGGAGTCATTCCAACTTATACTGGTTCTCAAAACGAGTTTGAAAAAGATTTAGTGCGAATGAATGAGGAATCTGTTAAAAAGTATGAAGAAGCGATGGAAGACATGCAATTCTCTGTTGCCTTATCAACTGTATGGCAATTAATTAGCCGCACGAATAAATTTATTGATGAAACGCAACCGTGGATTTTAGCGAAGGATGAAGCGAAACGAGAAGAATTAGGTCGCGTCATGGTTCATTTAGCGGAATCTCTTCGACGTATTGCGGTGTTACTCCAACCGTTCTTAACCGAAACACCGAAAAAAATATTCCAACAACTCAATATTACAGATCAAGAACTCATGACATGGGAAAGCTTGCAATCTTTTGGCCGTATTCCTGAAGGCACTAAAGTTGTAGGAAAAGGAGAACCAATCTTCCCACGCTTAGATTTAAATGAAGAGGTTGAATATATCAAACAGCAAATGCAAGGTAATACCAAACAAGATGAGAAAAAGGATGACAAAAAAGAAGAGAAAGCGGACATGATTTCCATCGATGACTTTATGAAAGTCGAACTGCGTGTGGCAGAAGTTATTCACGCGGAGCCTGTAAAAAAAGCTGACAAATTATTAAAGCTACAACTCGATTTAGGGGATGAAAAACGACAAGTAGTATCCGGTATTGCGAAATACTATCAACCAGAAGAGTTAATTGGGAAAAAGGTCATTTGCGTAACAAATTTAAAACCGGTTAAATTACGTGGAGAATTATCTGAAGGAATGATTTTAGCTGGTGAAAAAGACGGAGTATTATCGTTAGCTTCTGTAGACCAATCTTTACCAAACGGAGCAAGAGTAAAATAATAATGTTATTCTAAAATAACATAGAGATGTTTCACGTGAAACATCTCTATGTTTTTGTTTAATCTTTTTTTTGTTCATAAAAAGCGATAATATAACATGATTTTTTGTTTTCAATTTTTTTGGGTATGTAATTAAAAACTGTGAAAAAAGACATTATATATATAGTAGAAAATAATATAATTTTCATATTAATAAAATAAGTAACAAGAAGGAGTGAGTCATCGTGTTATTTGATACGCACGTTCATTTAAATGCCGATCAGTTTGAAGAAGATGTTGAACAAGTGATAAAACGTGCCAAAGAGGTTGGCGTCGACAAAATGGTAGTCGTTGGATTTGATCGAAAAACAATTGAAAAGGCAATGAAGCTCGTGGAAACATTCGAAGGACTTTATGCGAGTGTCGGATGGCACCCGGTTGATGCCATCGATATGACGGATGAAGATTTAGTATGGATTGAAGAGCTCACAGGGCATCCAAAAGTAGTCGCATTAGGAGAAATGGGGCTTGATTATTATTGGGACAAGTCGCCAAAAGAAGTTCAGAAAGAAGTGTTTCGAAAGCAAATTCAATTAGCCAAAAAAGTAAAACTTCCAATTATTATTCATAACCGGGATGCGACGCAAGATGTCGTTCAAATTTTAAAAGAAGAGAAGGCCGAAGAAGTAGGAGGAATTATGCATTGCTTTAGCGGAAGTGTCGAAACAGCTAAGCAATGCGTAGATATGAATTTCTATATTTCACTTGGTGGACCTGTGACCTTTAAAAATGCAAAAAAACCGAAAGAAGTAGCGAAAGAAATTCCGCTTAATCGATTATTAATTGAGACGGACTGCCCTTATTTAGCTCCCCATCCGTACCGAGGCAAGCGTAATGAACCGGCCTATGTAAAATTAGTAGCTGAACAAATTGCTGAACTTAAAGAAGTATCTTACGAGGAAGTCGCAAAACAAACTTATGAAAATGCATTAAAATTATTCGGCATCAATCGATAAGAAATGTTGTCGGAATTTATAAAAAATTGTCTTTTTGTTTCCTTTTTCACTTAAATTCTACAAACAAAGAATTGCTCATGAAAAGCCTTGTCGAGAAGTATTCCTTCCATTTTTTTAGACCGTATAGCATAATAGGTAATATCTTCAAAGTTAGAGTAGTAGGTTGACAGGGGGAGGGATACTCTATATAATCTCTCGGAGAGAAGGAGGCGTTTTTCATGAGCAATTTTAGGAGCATGAAAAGCCTGTTTTCGGAGTCGATGAGTACAAAGAAATGGCTAATTGCTATTAGTAGTTTCGTAGTTTTGGTGGCGGTTGTAGGGATTCTTTTTTACGAAGGAACAAAGAAAACAATCGCGGTTGAATTAGATGGAGAAAAGAAAGTCGTTAATACACATGCAGATACAGTCAAAGAATTGCTTGATGAATTAAATATTTCTTTCGACTCAGCCGACTACTTGTTCCCCTCGGCAGATACCGTCTTAACAAATGACGCCACTGTTGTATGGGAACCGGCAAAACAGGTGACCCTTTTCCTAAATGATGAACCAAAAGCGGTAGAGACAACTGCAGATACTGTTGGTGATTTGTTAAAAGAGCAAAATCTCGACCTCAATGAGCATGATATAGTTGAACCGAATATTGATCAAAAGATTACCGAAGGCATGGAAATTGCGATCAAGAAAGCATTTGAAGTAACGCTTATTGATGGTGGAAGCGAGAAGAAAGTTTGGTCCACTTCGACTACGGTCGCTGACTTTTTAGAGCAACAGGAAATCAAACTAAATGATTTAGATAAAGTAAACGTTGCTTTAGATAGCGTTGTTAATGCAAATGATGTAATCGAAATCATCCGAGTTGAAAAAGTCACCGATGTAGTGGAAGAACCAGTTGATTATGCAGTTGTCACGAAAAAAGATTCGAAATTATTAAAAGGACAACAAAAAGTTATTCAATCTGGTCGAAAAGGGTTAGTGTCCAAAACCTATGAAGTCGTATTAGAAAATGGAAAAGAAGTTTCTCGAACGTTAGTAAGTTCAAAAACGATTAAGGAAAGTGTTGATAAAATTGTGGCTGTCGGAACGAAAGTGTTAACGGCTGAAGCGTCCCGTGGCCAATCGTCAAACGGGAAAGAACTTGTTGTTACAGCAACAGCGTATACCGCTTATTGTAACGGTTGTTCCGGTATTACCGCAACGGGGATTAATTTAAAAACGAATCCAAATATTAAAGTTATCGCTGTTGACCCTAGCGTGATTCCGTTAGGTACGAAAGTATATGTCGAAGGTTACGGTTACGCAGTTGCGGCAGATACCGGATCGGCGATTAATGGATACAAAATTGACGTATTCTTCCCAACGAAATCTGAAGCGTATCGTTGGGGCAATCGAAAAGTCAAAATCAAAATTTTGGACTAAATTAAGCAGAGGGGGTTCCTTCTGCTTTTTTCATTTAGGAACTGAGGCGGTATAATAGACGATGAACAAAATATTACTTTCATTACATTAGACGAACAATATGACAAAAATGTTTCAATTTTTTTAGGAGGAAAAATGAAAATTAAAGAAATTATTGTGGTGGAAGGGAAAGATGATTCGGTAGCTATTAAGCGGGCCGTTGATGCGGATACCATCGAAACGAACGGGTCGGCTATATCGAAACATACGATTGAACAAATACGATTAGCACAACAAACCCGGGGAGTGATTATTTTTACTGACCCGGACTTTCCTGGAGAAAAAATTCGTAAAACGATTGCTGAACAAGTACCGGGGTGTAAGCACGCTTTTTTAAAAAGGGAAGACGCCAAGCCTACATCCGGTAGAGGGATTGGGATTGAATATGCAACGCCTGATGCCATAAGAGAAGCACTTCAAGGGGTTCATATGATGGAGCAACCTCTTGAAGAATGGATTACCGCCCAAGAGCTTTTAGATGCGGGGCTCATTGGTGGAAATAAAGCAAAAGAGCGCCGTGAAAAGCTGGGGGAAAAATTAAAAATCGGATATACAAATGGCAAACAGCTCCATAAGCGACTGCTAATGTTTCAAATTACAAAAGAAGCGTTTGAACAAGCTTTAAGAGAAGTACTACAGGAGGAACAAGATGCATAAAGATATTGCGACACCAAATCGAACAAAAGAAATTTTACAAAAATACGGCTTTTCCTTTAAAAAGAGCCTCGGTCAAAACTTTTTAATAGACCCAAATATTTTACGGAAGATTACCGATGCTGCAAACCTTACCCAAGAATCAGGGGCGATTGAAATTGGCCCAGGAATTGGTGCCTTAACTGAGCATTTAGCACGAGCTTGCAAAAAAGTGGTGGCCTTTGAAATCGACCAACGATTGTTGCCGATCTTAAATGAAACACTCGCTCCGTATTCAAATGTAGACATTATCCATTCCGACGTGTTGAAGGCCAATGTCAAAGAAATCATTCATGAGCGGATGGCAGGAATCGAAGATATCATGGTGGTGGCGAATTTACCGTACTATGTAACTACACCGATTATAATGAAATTGTTAACAGATAACCTTCCGATTCGCGGATTAGTAGTGATGTTACAAAAAGAGGTTGCCGATCGGATGACCGCTCGTCCTGGAACGAAAGATTACGGTTCATTATCGATTGCGGTTCAATATTACACGGATGTGGAGATCGTGATGAACGTGCCCAAAACCGTGTTTGTTCCTCAACCTAATGTGGATTCAGCTGTTATACGATTAACCCGTCGGTCGACTCCTCGAGCTGTCGTAAAAGATGAGTCTTTCTTTTTCCAGGTGACGAAAGCATCTTTTGCCCAACGTCGGAAAACGATTTTTAATAATCTTTCAAGTCAACTTCCAAGCGGAAAAGAAAAAAAAGAGGCGATTTTGGCAGCACTTGAACAAGCGAATATTGATCCAAAACGAAGAGGGGAAACGTTAACGATTGAAGAATTTGCTCGTCTATCGGATCTATTATATCCTTATTTCCAGTAATCAGTCATCTATGGATGACTGATTTTTTATTTGACAGAAACCCACTTTTTTCGTTAATGAACACACCACTCAAGCCCCTTGTGCATAGCTTATGAAAGAATAGTGTCATAGTGGGGTAGTCGTAATATTCCAAAAAGACGCTCGTAATTGGAGATGAAGCGTGTGAAAATAAAGATTCATTCCATTGTTGGTCGAAAATCGTACAATAGCGATATTTTATTTCGTGTCATTGATATAAAAGAAGTAAATGGGAAACAAGTGGCCATCTTATACGGAGAAGATTACCGTCTTATGGCGGATGCCCCATTCGATGATTTAGTCATCATTGATTCCCATGAGTATCGTCGGCTCACCAATACGTTTCGATCACTTGAAGAACAATCGTACGAGTTATTTCGACAAGATATGAACCTCATTAAGCAAAAGCAAGAGTACCAAATGACGAACGGGTATCATTATGATTTAAATTTTTTTCAAATTCCAGGGAAAGTTCTTCACTTAGATGGTGACCCTAATTATTTAAAAAAATGTATGGACTTATATGAACGGGTAGGGGTTCCGGTATATGGGGTTCATTGTAAAGAGACGGAAATGCCGTATCAAATCGGTGGACTTATTGAAAAGTACCGTCCAGATATTTTAGTGATCACCGGTCATGACGCTTATTCAAAGTCCAAAGGAACGATTGATGATATTAACGCCTATCGACATTCGAAGGATTTTGTTAAAACGGTGAAAGAAGCGAGGAAAAAAGTTCCTCATCTTGATCAGCTCATTATTTTTGCAGGGGCATGTCAATCCCATTTTGAGTTGTTAATCCGTGCGGGAGCTAATTTTGCTAGTTCCCCTAACCGCGTCAATATTCACGCATTAGATCCGGTATATATTGTTGCCAAAATTAGCTTTACTCCCTTTAAAGAATACGTCAATGTATGGGATGTGTTACGAAATACGTTAACAGGTGACAAAGGGTTGGGAGGAATTGAAACAAAAGGGGTGCTCAGAACTGGAATGCCCTTTAATCGGCTCCAACCAAAAATTGATCAGTAATGCCAGACAACAATGTTGGCATTATTTTTTTGTGGCAGGAAGGTAATGTGATTTTTTTACATAATTGTGTGCACAAAAGGGTATGCTAAAATTGTTGATTTTTGTAGACATAAAACCATTGACAACTGAAGTTAAAGGTTGATAAAATTATTTATTTATTTGACGAAACTTACATATTGTGCTATAATTTAATCAGCGAGGTGGGTAAAAAGATGCCAAAAACATTGTCTGATATTAAAAAAGCTCTTGATTCTAATTTAGGCAAACGGTTGTTGTTAAAGGCCAATGGTGGAAGAAGAAAAACAATTGAGCGTTCTGGGATTTTAACAGAAACATACCCATCTGTATTTGTGGTAGAACTAGACCAAGATGAGAATGCATTTGAGCGTGTTTCTTACAGCTATGCAGATGTGTTAACAGAAACAGTTCAATTAACCTTCTATGACGAAACATCAGGAAACGTTGCAATGGGCCGGCAGTAGACGAAAGTTTGCTGCTTTTATTTTTTCGATTGTACGTATGGACGACCAAATGGCTGGTTTATGATTAAATTGAAAAAACTTGTTCCTTAAGAAGCATCTACCATGAATGCTTCTTTTTTATGCTTGTTACATCTGATGAATTGGTCGTTTGTCATCCATACTAATAAAGGCATGCTAATGAAGGAGGATGTTTTTTGAGTAGAAGAAGACGTACGATGTCAATGCAGTTCAAAGAGCAACTGGCAAAAGATTTGGGTTTTTATGACGTCGTAAAGCAAGGAGGATGGAGCAGTATCACATCCAAAGAAGCTGGAAATATGGTGAAACGCGCCGTTGAAATTGCCCAGCAGCATTTAGCACAACAATCCATGAACCAACAAAAATAAGGAAGTTAGCATGCCTGAGAAGACCAAAAGAACGAGTTGGTCTTCTCTATTACTACATATACAAAAACAGACTTGATTATATAAAATAAATGGTGAAATAACTTATCTTTCTTTAACTAATTTTTCATGGTAAAATACAATGTTTGTATACGTTAACTATAGATTACAGGAACGGAAATTGCTCGAGAAAAAGTAGGTGAATTCGTTGAAGTTAATGGTAAAGGCACCAGCCAAAATTAATTTATCGTTAGACGTCTTACATAAACGCCCTGACGGTTATCATGAAGTAGAAATGGTGATGACCACGGTTGATTTAGCAGACCGAATTGAATTGACGGAACTAAAAGAAGATGAAGTAAAAATAGTGACCCACAACCGATTTGTCCCTGACGATCACCGAAACCATGCCTATCAAGCAGCGCAATTGTTGAAGGATACTTACGGTATTAAAAAAGGGGTTCACATTGAGATTAACAAGGAGATTCCAGTAGCAGCCGGGTTAGCTGGTGGAAGTAGTGATGCGGCTGCTGTTTTACGTGGTTTAAACGAGCTTTGGAAGTTAGGTTTAAGTTTGGACGAGTTAGCCCAACTCGGTTCACAAATTGGTTCAGATGTATCATTTTGTGTATATGGAGGAACGGCGTTAGCGACTGGCCGTGGGGAAAAAATTAGCCACCTTCCATCTCCGCCCAATTGTTGGGTGATTTTAGCGAAACCAGCTACCGGAGTTTCTACTGCAGAAGTGTATAAAAATTTAAATTTACAACAAATTCAACATCCAAATACAAAAGGGATGATTGAAGCCATTTATGAACAAAACTATGAAAAAGTGTGTGAACATGTGGGAAATGTCCTTGAAAGTGTTACTTTACACATGCATCCAGAAGTGGCTCATATTAAAGAACAAATGAAACGCTTTGGTGCTGATGCAGTGTTAATGAGCGGTAGCGGACCGACCGTTTTCGGGCTTGTGCAACACGATTCACGTTTGCAACGTATTTACAACGGACTTCGTGGTTTTTGTGACCAAGTATATGTTGCTCGCCTATTGGGAGAATAAATTCTTGATAAAAACCGTACATTAGTGATATATTTACACTAAAATATTCGGTTTTTACTTCAGAGGTGACCAAAGATGAAATTTCGTCGCAGTGAGCGTTTAATTGATATGACTCACTATTTGTTAGAGCGGCCAAGACAATTGATTCCATTAACTTTTTTCTCTGAACGGTATCAAGCAGCTAAATCATCCATTAGTGAAGATTTGTCCATTTTAAAAGAAACGTTGGAACATCGAGGAATTGGGACGTTAATGACGGTACCTGGTGCCGCTGGGGGAGTGAAATATTTCCCTAGTATTAAAAAAGAGGATGCGGAACAGCACGTTAAGGAACTTTGTGAACGAATTGCTGATCCAGAACGTTTATTACCTGGTGGGTATTTATATATGACAGATATTTTAGGGGACCCACAAATGATGAGAAAAGTAGGGAAACTATTAGGCTCAGCATTTCACGATAAAGAAATTGATGTCGTTATGACGGTAGCAACAAAGGGAATTCCGATTGCGTATGCAACAGCGAATTATTTAAATGTACCTGTAGTTATTGTTCGTCGTGATAGTAAAGTGACAGAAGGCTCAACAGTAAGTATTAACTATGTATCTGGCTCATCAAAACGAATTCAAACAATGGTGTTATCGAAACGCAGTTTACGTGAACATTCCAATGTGTTAATTGTAGATGATTTCATGAAAGCTGGTGGAACTGTTAACGGAATGAAAAGTTTGCTTGAGGAATTTAATGCTTCCGTTGCAGGAATTGGGGTATTAGTCGAATCTGAAAAAGTCGAAGAAGAACGATTAGTAGATGATTATGTGTCTCTTGTCCGTTTGACTGATGTAGATGTAAAAGAAAAGCGCATCAGTGTGACCGAAGGAAACTATTTTTCTAAACCTATTTCATTTTTATAAGGAGGAGATTCCCGATGCGTACCGTTTCAACGAAACAAGCTCCAGCGGCCATTGGTCCATATTCTCAAGGGGTAATCGTGAACAATTTATTTTTTAGTTCTGGTCAAATTCCGTTAACGCCAGAAGGAAAAATGGTTGAAGGAGATATTAAAGAGCAAACCCATCAAGTTTTCCGAAACTTGCAAGCTGTTCTTCATGAAGCTGGTGCATCGTTAAATACTGTCGTGAAAGCAACAGTATTTTTAAAAAACATGGAGGATTTCGCAGCTGTTAATGAAGTGTACAGTCAATATTTTAGTGAGCATAAGCCCGCTCGTTCATGTGTCGAAGTGGCTAGACTTCCAAAAGATGCGTTAGTAGAAATTGAAGTAATTGCACTCGTGAAATAACACGAGTGCTTTTTTAATTAAAAGTCTCTGTTATAAGTCATTGTTGATTTTTAGCAAGTTATTCACACGGCGGCGACTCCAGTGGGAACAAGAAGCCGCAAGACCCATACTTGAGCGTAGCGAGGGAAGCGGCTTGCGGCTTGCCCGCGGAAAGCGTCCGCCACAAGAGTAATGTATAAATATAAACAGTATCGTTTAACAGAGCCATTTAATAAAAAATTTTTCTAAAAATTTTATTTATTTAGAAGGAGATTTTGAAAGGGTGTTGAATATTAAAAATAGACTTCAATGGAAAAAGGTGGTGAACAAGATGGAAGTAACAGATGTTAGACTACGCCGCGTAAACACGGATGGTCGTATGAGAGCTATTGCTTCTATCACTTTAGACAATGAATTTGTCGTTCATGACATTCGTGTCATCGATGGCAATAACGGATTGTTTGTGGCTATGCCAAGCAAACGCACGCCAGATGGTGAATTCCGTGATATTGCTCATCCAATTAACTCCAACACACGCGGTAAAATCCAAGATGCGGTGTTAGCTGAGTATCACCGTTTAGGTGAGCTAGAAGAACGTGAATTAGAAGAAGCAGGAGCTTCTTAATCATTAAGCATTTACACCAAGAGCCTTCTCCTTACGAAAGGCTCTTTTTTTATGTATACATATCTTTTCCTTCCATTTTCCTCCTTGTACCCATTGACAAAAAAATGTACTTTTCTCCGATTCCTTGAAATGAACTCCTATTTAAGATATATTCATTATGGAAAAAAAGGTTGATGGAGGACCATATATGTCAACGAATCGATATGCCATTATTTTAGCTGCTGGGCAAGGAACAAGAATGAAATCAAAACTTTACAAAGTTCTTCATCCGGTATGTGGAAAGCCTATGGTCGAACATGTTGTAGATCAAGTGTCAAAGCTTGATATAAATAAGATTGTGACGATTGTTGGTCACGGAGCTGATCAAGTAAAAGCACAATTAGACGGAAAAAGTGAGTTTGCCCTTCAAGAAGAACAGCTTGGAACTGCTCATGCTGTGATGCAAGCCGCTCCTCAACTAGCCTCTTTACAAGGAACGACCCTTGTTATTTGTGGAGATACACCGCTAATAACGGCTGAGACTATGGAAGCGCTTTTATCCCATCATGAACAGCAAGGGGCTAAAGCAACCATCCTTTCAAGCTATGCGGAAGATCCTACAGGCTATGGTCGCATTATTCGAAACGAAGACGGACATGTTGAGCGAATTGTAGAACATAAGGATGCGACAGATGAGGAACGGAAAGTAAAAGAAATCAATACAGGTACGTATTGTTTTGATAACCAAGCTCTTTTTGAAGCCCTTCAGCACGTATCTAATGATAATGCCCAAGGTGAGTATTATTTACCAGATGTCATTGAAATTTTAAAAGCAAAAGGGGAAATTGTGTCCGCTTATCAAATAGCTGACATGGAAGAGACTTTAGGTGTCAACGATCGTGTTGCTTTAGCACAAGCGGAGAAAATTATGCGTCGACGCATCAATGAGTATCACATGCGTAACGGTGTGTCGATTATTGACCCAGAAAATACGTACATTGGGGTCGAGGTGCAAATTGGGCAAGATACGATTATTTACCCAGGTAGTGTTATTACCGGGCAAACAGTGATTGGAAATGACTGTAAGATTGGGCCTCATACAGAAATTCATGATTGTGAAATTAACGACCGTACCGTCATTCGTCAATCTGTTGCCCATCAAAGCTCCATCGGTAGTGATGTGACCATTGGTCCATTCGCTCATATTCGTCCTCAATCTGCTATTGGTAATGAAGTTCGAATTGGTAATTTCGTAGAAATTAAAAAATCGACATTTGGCAAGGGAAGTAAGGCCTCTCATTTAAGTTATATTGGCGATGCAGAAGTGGGCGAACAAGTGAACATTGGATGTGGTTCTATCACAGTAAATTATGATGGAAAAAATAAATATTTAACAAAAATTGAAGACAATGTCTTTGTAGGATGTAATTCGAACTTAGTTGCTCCTGTTACCATTGGAAAAGGTGCCTATATTGCCGCTGGTTCAACAATTACAGAAGATGTACCAGGTATGGCGTTGTCGATTGCACGTGCTCGCCAAGTAAATAAGGAAAACTATGTACACAAACTAAACTCGAAAAAATAACTGGAGGTTCATCATGACGAATCAATATTTAGATCCAAACTTGAAGGTATTTGCCCTAAATTCGAATCGAGCGTTAGCGGAGGAAATTGCGAAGGTAATTGGAGTCGAGCTTGGGAAATGTAGCGTGTCCCGGTTCAGTGATGGAGAGATTCAAATTAATATCGAAGAAAGTATTCGCGGCTGTGATGTATTCGTCATTCAATCGACTAGCTCCCCAGTCAACGAAAATATTATGGAATTACTGATTATGATTGATGCGTTGAAACGAGCTTCTGCAAAAACAATCAATATCGTCATGCCGTATTACGGCTATGCGCGCCAAGACCGTAAAGCAAGAGCACGTGAACCGATTACCGCTAAATTAGTTGCCAACTTGCTAGAAACGGCAGGAGCTTCCCGTGTGATCACACTTGATTTACATGCTCCACAAATTCAAGGTTTCTTTGATATTCCAATTGACCACCTAATGGGGGTACCGATTTTAGCTGACTACTTTAACAGTAAAAAGCTTGACCAAGATGAATTAGTCGTTGTTTCCCCTGACCATGGTGGCGTAACAAGAGCACGGAAGCTTGCTGAACGCTTAAAAGCACCAATTGCGATTATCGATAAGCGTCGACCAAGACCAAATGTGGCGGAAGTGATGAACATCGTTGGAAACATTGAAGGTAAAACAGCGATCTTAATCGATGATATTATTGATACCGCAGGAACGATTACCCTTGCGGCAAATGCATTAGTAGAAAACGGTGCGAAAGAAGTATATGCATGCTGTACACATCCGGTTTTATCAGGTCCAGCGATCGAGCGTATTGAAAACTCTAAAATTAAAGAATTAGTAGTAACTAACACCATTACCCTTCCAGAAGAAAAGCAAATTAAAAAAATTCACCAGCTATCTGTAGCTCCACTTATTGGTGAAGCGATTATTCGTGTGCATGAAGATCAATCCGTAAGTATGCTATTCGATTAATAGAATCAAACGGTCTGACAATAATGTCAGGCCGTTTTTGTGCCTTCCATCCACTTTTTTATGTTTATTATGAACCGTTTTAGGGCATTTTTTATATAGAACCAGCTTTAATATTGTATGGAGGAAGGTGAACGTACCATGGAAGTCGTTCTTGATGCGCAAATAAGAACCGATTTTCACCAATCAACGTTACATCAATTACGGTCAGAAGGTTATGTCCCAGCTGTAATTTATGGACCCAATGTTGAAAATACACACATTTATTTTGAAGAAAGGGATTTAGTTAAAACGATACAGAATGTAGGACGAAATGGAGTTTTTTCTATTAAGGCAGATGGTACCGAATATTCGGTGATGCTTTCCGACTATCAGCATGACTTTTTGAAAAACGAAATTATTCATGCCGATTTTCTCGTGGTGAATCAAGATACAAACGTAACAACGGACGTTCGGGTCGATTTAGTTGGAGAAGCCGCTGGGGTAAACGATGGCGGGGTATTACAGCAGCCAATTCACGAGCTTTCGGTAACGGGTAAGCCTGGACAGGTACCAGATTCGATCAATATTAACGTCGAGAACTTACAAGTAGGGGAGACCATCACCGTAGGGGATGTTAATCAACAATATGGGTTTACTATTAATCATGATGATGGGGAAACGATTGCTTCCATTCTCCCTCCTAGGCAAGAAAAAGAAATTAGTACAGGTGAAGAGCAAGAAATAGGAATTCCAACGAATTTAGAAGGTCGGGAAACGAATGAGTTAGAAGCGAAAGAACAAGATTCGTAAACGGATAAAGTCCCTACCATTCAATAGGTTCGTAAGGCGTAACCTTTTTAGGTTACGTCTTTTCTGGTTTTTGATATAGTTAAAATAGTGAAAGGATTTGAGGTGTTGATCATGAAGTTAATCGTAGGACTAGGAAATCCAGGAACAAAATATGAACGAACAAGACATAACATAGGATTTGAAGTTATTGATGAACTAGCAAAACGTTTTGCTTCCCCTTTAACGGAATCGAAATTTAAAGGGCTATATACAATCATCCGTTATTCAAGTGAAAAAGTGATTTTGTTAAAACCGATGACATATATGAATTTGTCGGGTGAAAGTATCCGGGCTGTTGTCGATTATTATGATATTGACCCGGAACATATTTTAGTCATTTATGATGATTTAGATTTGCCGGTTGGAAAAATTCGTTTGCGGCAAAAAGGAAGCGCCGGTGGACACAATGGCATTAAGTCCACCATTGCCCACCTCGGTACGCAAAACTTTAACCGAATTCGGATCGGGATTGATCGCCCAACTAATGGGATGAGTGTTCCGGATTATGTATTAGGAAAGTTTACAAAAGAAGAGTGGGAAACGATGGGGGATGTGATTCAACGTTGTGCAGATGCGTGTGAAGAATGGATGGAAAAACCGTTTCTTCAAGTGATGAATCGTTATAACGGGTAATTCATATGATGTATAACACCTCTAAAATACGTTTATACTAGCGGTAAAAGCGTATTTTAGGAGGAGCAATATGGCTATACATTACTTTTGTCGTCATTGCGGAATCAAGGTCGGGACAATTGATCGAATGCCGGTCAATGCTGAACAAATAGGCATCCATAAATTGAACGAAAAAGAACGACTTGACATGGTCTCCTACGAACCAAACGGTAATATTCATATAAAAACAATTTGTGAAGATTGCCAAGAAGCGCTTGAACGAAACCCTGATTACTATCAGTTTGACTTTTTTATACAGTAATTTGTCGGCTTTGGGCCTACCAAAGCATTTTTCTGTTGAGTTTGATAGAGAACATAAAGAAAGGGGAGGAGCTTTTGAAAGGAATCACGACCATCCTCTTGCAACAAGATGAAATTGAATCGATAGTAAATGGAATTGAGGAAGGGCTTAGCGAACAACTGGTTACTGGATTATCAGGATCTAGCCGGCCAGCGCTCATTTCCTCTATTTATGAACGGACAAAAAGACCGATTTTACTCATTACTTACAATTTACTACAAGCTCAAAAGTTGTACGATGACATTACCCAATTCGTTGCCGAAGATGAAGTGTATTTATATCCAGCAAATGAATTAATTGCCGCAGAGATAAGTATCGCCAGCCCTGAATTAAAAGCGCAACGAATGGAAACGTTAAACTTTTTAAGCCGGATCGAGCGTGGTGTCGTTATTGTACCTGCAGCTGGTTTGCGGAAACTATTACCCCCAAAGGAATTATGGTTGTCGTATCAAAAAGAGTTCCGTGTTGGCGAAGACATTGATTTAGAGCAAATGTTACAAGCGTTTATATATATGGGGTATCAACGCGTCAATATGGTCACAGCACCGGGGGAATTTAGCGTTCGTGGAGGCATTATCGATATTTATCCGTTAACGGTGTCTGATCCATTACGCATTGAATTATTTGATACCGAAATCGAGTCCATCCGAACGTTTTCTATAGAAGATCAACGGTCCTTGCAATCATTGGATGAAGTCATCGTTGGTCCAGCTACTGAATTATTGCTAGAACCTCCCCATTATGATCGCATCGTACGGCTGTTGGAGGAAAAATTAGCTGAGAGCTTACGAAAAGTAAAACTAGCGAAAACGAAAGAGCTATTATCACAACACATTTCGTATGAACTGGAACAATTAAAACAGCAACAGAAGCCGGAACAAATTTTTAAATATGCTTCTCTTGCTTATGATAAACCTTATAGTTTGATAGATTATTTACCGCAAAATAGCATTATATTTTTAGACGAATATAGTCGTATATTGGAAATATATGAAACACTAGAAAAAGAAGAAGCGGAATGGTACACAGCCTTGTTAGAAGAAGGTTCAATTGTTCACGGATTGACGATATCCCATCGTCTACCAACACTTGTTACGGAAACTTCGTTACCAAAAGTTTATTTATCATTATTTTTACGACATATTCCGAATACGAATCCGCAAAATATCATGAATATTTCCTGTCGCCCGATGCAAAACTTTCACGGGCAAATGAACGTGTTAAAAAACGAATTAGAGCGATGGAAAAAAGGAAAATATACGGTACTATTTCTCGGTCCAGATGTAGAACGAATAAGAAAACTTCAACGCGTATTTGAAGATTACGGACTAGATGTAGTAGAAAACGCGTCGGCAGAACAATTGCTGCTAGGGAAACCACAAATGATTCAAGGGAGTTTGCATGCGGGCTTTGAACTGCCAATGATGAAGCTTGCAGTTGTGACCGAAGTAGAGCTTTTTAATAAAAAAACGAAAAAAGCTCCGCGTCGACAAAAGCTGTCGAATGCAGAACGAATAAAAAATTATTCGGAACTGAATATTGGCGATTATGTGGTGCACGTTAATCATGGTATTGGAAAGTATTTAGGAATTGAAACTTTAGAAATTAACGGCATTCATAAAGATTATCTTCACATCAAATATCAAGGTAACGATCAATTATACGTGCCGGTAGACCAAATCGACTTAGTGCAAAAATATGTGGGCTCAGAAGGAAAAGAGCCGAAAATTTATAAGCTCGGCGGTAATGAATGGAAACGAGTAAAGAAGAAAGTTCAATCGTCTGTCCAAGACATTGCCGATGATTTAATTAAATTGTACGCCGAACGAGAGTCTACTAAAGGGTACGCGTTCTCTCCAGACGGCGATTTACAACGAGAATTTGAAGCTACTTTTCCATATCAAGAAACGGAAGATCAATTACGTTCCATTCAAGAAATTAAGAGAGATATGGAAAGCGAACGACCAATGGACCGTTTATTATGCGGTGATGTCGGGTATGGAAAAACAGAAGTAGCAATTCGTGCCGCGTTTAAAGCCGTGATGGATGGAAAACAAGTCGCTTTTCTTGTTCCAACAACGATTTTAGCACAACAACATTATGAAACGATGAAAGAGCGTTTCCAAGACTTTCCTGTTACCGTTGATTTATTGAGTCGCTTCCGGACGAAAAAGCAACAAACAGAAACATTGAAAAAATTAAAAAGCGGTGCCGTCGATATTATTGTGGGCACACACCGTTTGTTGTCGAAAGACGTGCAATTTCACGACTTAGGTTTACTCATTATTGACGAAGAACAGCGCTTTGGTGTAACACATAAAGAAAAAATTAAACAGTTAAAAACGAATATCGATGTGCTAACTTTAACCGCTACCCCAATTCCTCGGACATTACATATGTCTTTGCTTGGTGTGCGCGATTTATCTGTCATAGAAACGCCACCGGAAAACCGCTTCCCGGTCCAAACGTACGTCATGGAATATAATGGGGCATTAGTCAAAGAGGCCATTGAGCGCGAATTAGCAAGAGAAGGACAAGTATACTTTTTATACAATCGTGTCGAGGATATTGAGCGAAAAGCGGAAGAAATTTCTATGCTAGTTCCAGATGCTCGAGTGACGTTTGCGCATGGTCAAATGTCTGAAACGGAATTAGAATCTGTCATCTTAAGCTTTTTAAGTGGCGAATACGATGTATTAGTTACGACGACTATTATCGAAACAGGCGTGGATATTCCGAACGTAAATACGCTTATTGTTTATGATGCTGATCGGATGGGATTATCGCAATTGTATCAGCTTAGAGGACGTGTAGGTCGTTCGAACCGGGTAGCTTATGCGTATTTTACGTACCGCAAAGATAAAGTGTTGTCCGAAGTTGCTGAAAAACGACTTCAAGCAATTAAAGAATTTACAGAGCTTGGTTCAGGTTTTAAAATTGCCATGCGCGATTTGTCCATTCGTGGGGCAGGAAACATTTTAGGAGCTCAACAACACGGATTTATTGATTCCGTTGGTTTTGATTTATATTCTCAAATGTTAAAAGAAGCGATTGAAGAGAGGAAAGGGACGGCTCAAGCGGAAGAACCGTTTAAAACGGAAATTGATGTCACGATCGATGCCTATATCCCAGATGCTTACATTCCGGATGGTCATCAAAAAATTGAGATGTATAAACGCTTTAGAGGAATTGACACCATAGAGGAATTGCACGAACTTCAGGGTGAATTAATCGATCGCTTCGGTGATTATCCAAAAGAGGTTCATTATTTATGTAAAGTCGCCGAAATAAAAGTGTATGCATACGAGGCAAAAGTCGAATCGGTGAAACAACAAAAAGACATCGTTACTTTACTTCTATCGGAAGATGGAACCCAACAAATTGACGGAGCCAAAGTGTTTACTGCCATCAATCAATATGGAAAGCGTTTTGGTATCGGGATGGATGGAAATAAATTAAAACTAACATTATCCACAAAAGGAATGCAAACAGCGGAGTGGCTCGATATATTAATTGAATGTGTCAAAACGATCGCCCAATCGAAAAAAGTAACCGAAAATGTTCACTAACGAGAACCATACTAGTTGTGAACGGATATTGGAGTTGCCGTTTTTTGATAATACCATTATTTACCAACAAAATAGATTGACAGTGAAATGAACAATTTGTGTATAGAACTTTCCAGATGAAAGATACTAATGTCAACAATGGTAATAGATTCATTCAGTTAAATGGATCAACAACCAAAAAATCATCTGATGAAAGTGAGGCAACAAAGATGAAAGCAACTGGTATTGTTCGTCGTATTGATGATTTGGGTCGTGTTGTCATTCCAAAGGAAATTCGTAGAACACTTCGTATTCGGGAAGGAGATCCGTTGGAAATATTCGTTGATCGTGATGGTGAGGTCATTTTAAAGAAATATTCACCAATTAGTGAATTAGGGGATTTTGCTAAGGAGTATGCAGAAGCCTTATTTGATAGCTTAGGAAGTCCTGTTCTTATCTGTGATCGAGATGCCGTTATTGCTGTAGCTGGCGTTTCTAAGAAAGAATTTTTAAATAAAAGCGTAGGCGAAACAATTGAAAAAGTGATGGAAGAACGTAATTCTATTCTGGTGACTCAACAAGGATCAGTATCATTAATAGAAGGATTTGAAGAGACGTTAGCTTCCTATACAATTGCTCCGATTATTGCTAACGGAGACCCAATCGGTGCCGTTGTTATTTATTCGAAAGACCAAACCTTAAAAGAAGTGGAACAAAAAGCGGTAGAAACAGCAGCAGGCTTTTTAGCAAGACAGATGGAACAGTAAAATCTTCGATAGATAAATATGTATAAGGACAGTATCCCACTGTCCTTTTTCTTATGGTGATCATCCGTTCGTTGATTACAAGTCCATCCGTAATTTCCTAACACGGTTCAAAAAAAGATTATGCTATAATACTTTTCGATTAAAAGAACTTAGGAAAGGCAGAGTGAAGCGTGGGTCGTTCACAACGTACTTTTTTACAAGGTGTTTTTTTATTAACGATAGCGGCGTTTGTTACCAAAGTGTTAAGTGCCGTTTATCGTGTTCCTTTTCAAAATATCGTTGGTGATATCGGTTTTTATATTTATCAACAAGTGTACCCAATATATGGGATTGTTTTAACTCTTTCGATGTACGGTTTTCCTGTTATTATTTCAAAAATCTTAACGGAACAACCGAAAGAGGATTTCAAAAAAAGGAAAGAAATTTTAACATCTGCTTTTTTTTCTATGTCTTTGTTCGGAGTTGTTCTCTTTAGTGTAACTTATTTTGGGGGACCACTGATTGCCTCCATAATGGGTGATCCAAATTTATTCTTATTACTTCAAGTCGCCGCTGTTTCATTTTTATTTTTTCCGATTATTTCAGTTATTCGGGGATATTATCAAAGTGTCGGTTTTATGGTTCCTACCGCTATATCACAAGTGACGGAACAATTTATTCGAGTGGCGCTCATTCTTATTTTATCTTTTCTTTTTGTTCAAAAAGGGTATTCCCTTTACCTAGTAGGCGGTGGAGCTATATTAGGCTCCGTTCTTGGAAGTGTCGCCTGTATTTTTGTCCTCATTGGGTTTCTTATGGCACGAAAAGAAAAAACACGGTGGATTTTTTCTTCTTTAAAACTCAACTGTGACGTCGGAATACAAGTACTTATTCAAGGAATCGCCATTTGCGTCAGCAGTATGACACTCATCTTATTCCAACTGGTGGATGCGATGAGTCTATATAAGATGCTGGTTGAATCCGGATGGAGCGAATGGGACGGAAAAGTGCTAAAAGGTATTTACGATCGTGGGCAACCGCTCGTCCAAGTAGGAACAGTTGTCGCTACTTCTATGTCTTTAGCTTTAGTACCAATTCTTACGAAAGAAAAACTACGAGGCTCTACTCAACGAGTACAATCCGTAGGTACGTTAGCACTTAAAGTGAGTATCGTGTTCGGATTAGGGGCATCTGTCGGTTTAGCATGCTTAATCCAGCCAATCAATGAGATGTTATTTACCGATCGTCAAGGATCTGACGTGCTGGCAGTTTTTTGTTTATCCGTCTTATTTTACTCGATTGTACTGACTTTATCAGCGGTACTACAAGGACTGGGATATATGTATTTCCCTATGTTCGCCGTATGTGTCGGAGTCATAGGAAAATTTTTAGCGAACATCGCCCTTATTCCTTCGCTTTATACGATGGGGGCTTCTTTAAGTACAGTTGGATCGTTGGTCATTATATCAATGTTCTTAATTTGGAAAGTGCACAAGGAGTTACAAGGCTTTCACTTGACGAAAACATTTTTTGGTCATCTTTTCATTAGTATCGGGAGTATGGTATTGGTATTATTTGTATTACAATTAATAGTAGGTTCCTTCGATAGTTTTACGACTTCAAGGCTTTCATCTACTTTTTTATCCATTAGTGGCTCCATTCTTGGGGGAATGACCTTTCTAGCGGTCTTTATTCACATAGGAGGATTTGATCTAGATGAATTGAAACAAATACCATTTGGAGATAAGCTTAAAGTTTTTAGAAAAGTGAGAAACAAAAATAATAAGTTGGGGGCATAAACGATGACAATTACCATAGTCGGCTTAGGTGCTGGAGATGTAGATCAATTAACCCTTGGTGTATATCGAACATTAAGGGAAGCAGAGCATCTATATTTACGAACGAAAGAGCATCCGGTCGTTGCTTCTCTTGAAGAAGAAGGAATTCGATTTATATCTTTTGACGATGTATACGAAAAATATGAAACGTTTGATGAAGTTTACGAAGAAATCTCTCGTATTTTACTAGAAGAAGCTGAAACAAAGGACATTGTGTACGCGGTTCCTGGACATCCAATCGTCGCTGAACGAACGGTGCAACTATTATTACAGAAAGGGAGAGAAAAAAATATATCCGTCCAAATCGGCGGTGGTCAAAGCTTTATCGATGCCCTTTGTTCTGCGGTGAAACTAGATCCGATCGAAGGGTTTCAACTGTTGGATGGTACTTCCCTTAAGCGGGATGACGTAAAAATGAATCAACATGTCATTATAGGTCAGGTGTACGATTCATTTGTTGCTTCCGAAGTCAAATTAACATTAATGGAGAAATATCCGGATGATTATGAGGTTTACATTGTTACTGCGGCGGGAACCGCACAAGAAAAGGTTCAAAAAATACCGTTATACGAACTCGATCGACAAGTGTCTTTAAATAACTTAACGAGCGTCTATGTCCCTCCTGTCAAAGAAAAAGAAGGTCGCTATAAAGATTTCTATACGTTTAGAGAAATTGTAGCCGAATTACGGGGACCAAACGGTTGTCCGTGGGATAAAGAGCAGACCCATCAATCGCTAAAAAAATATTTAATTGAAGAAGCATACGAACTCCTTGACGCTATTGACGCAGATGATGTCGATCATATGATTGAAGAATTAGGAGATGTATTACTTCAAGTATTGTTGCATGCACAAATTGGTGAAGATGATGGTTTATTTTCCATTGAAGATGTCATCGAAAGTATTGGTGAGAAAATGGTACGGCGTCATCCTCATGTATTTAGTACCGTGAAAGTGGAAGATGCTGATGAGGTTGTGAACAATTGGAATGCGATTAAAGCAAAGGAAAAAGGAACGAAAAAAGAAGAATCTATTTTAAATAGTATACCGAAAGGACTTCCGGCATTGTTTAAAGCATATGAAATGCAAAAAAAGGCGGCAAAAGTCGGCTTTGATTGGGAGGATGTTGACGGGGCTTGGGAGAAGGTACAGGAAGAACTCGACGAATGGAAAGGAGCGATACAGCAACGAAATGAACAAGAAGCAGCCAAGGAATTTGGTGATGTATTGTTTGCCCTTGTCAATGTAGCCCGCTTTTATCGAATTCATCCTGAAGATGCCCTCCAAGCAACTGTTCAAAAATTTCAACGTCGCTTTGAGTATGTTGAACAACAAGTGAAAGCATCGGGAAGGTCGTTTGATCAATTTTCATTAGAGGAATTAGATCAATTTTGGAATGAAGCCAAAGCGAAAGGTTATTAATAAAAGGGAGAGTGTAGGAACAATGGAAAGCATGCGTTTAGATAAGTTTTTAAAAGTTTCGCGATTGATTAAACGGAGAACATTGGCGAAAGAAGTAGCCGAACAAGGGCGAATTTCAATCAATGGACAGACAGCAAAAGCTAGCTCAAACGTAAAAGTTGGCGATGAGCTAACCATTCAGTTTGGTCAAAAACAAATTACCGTTCGTGTAGAACAGCTACTGGAATCCACAAAAAAAGAAGATGCGTCATCTATGTATACGCTTGTGAAGGAAGAGCGGTTGGAAGAGCCGATGACCGAATAATTTTGCTCCCGGAATCGGGGGCTTTTTTTATTTTTGGCTCTACCCTAAAATAACTGTGGATAACTTTTGTTGTTATTTTATTTATCAATGTGCCAATGGCAATTAGCATGAATGTCTGTTAAACGATACTGTTGATATTTATACATTACGCTTGTGGCGGACGCTTTCCGCGGGCAAGGTGCAAGCCGCTTCCCTCGCTACGCTCAAGTATGGGTCTTGCGGCTGCTTGTTCCCGCTGGAGTCGCCGCCGTGTGAATAACTTGGTAAAAATCAACAATGACATAAAACACATAGCCTTATTTTTATAAAAAGGATACGATGAACGAAACTTCTATTAAGATGCTACGTTAAATATGATATAAAAAAACGAAAAAGGAGAAAGGGTGCGATGTTGACCTATCTTCTCATTGCTTTCGCATTTATCGTAATTGTTGTAACAGTTTGGCCGAAATCTCGAAAATGGAAAAAAGTTTATACTGTATTTGGGTACGAGCAGTATTTTCATGTCGTAGGGAAGTTAAAAGCAGCAGGTATTTCCTATAAATCGAAAACACCATTTAATGCTCGCAAAAAACACGCCTTTCCCGTGAAAGATACAACACAATACGATATTTATGTTAAAAACGAACAAGAACACTTAGCGCTAAAAGTAATCCATCAACCTAATCGATAGCTTGTTCCTCTGTTCTATTTTTTCTTTGTCCCTCATAGGATGAATACAAAGCCTGTACTATGTAAAAGTGAGGGATAGGAATGAATCAGTATTATGATCCAAACTCCGTGCAAAAACAAGCAGTCAATGAGCATGACGTTATTATGCGTGGGAGAAAGCTGTTAGATATAACGGGTGTCAAACAAGTAGAAAGCTTTGATAATGAGGAATTTTTATTAGAAACAGTCATGGGATTTTTAGCGATTAGAGGGCAAAATTTGCAGATGAAAAATTTAGATGTAGATAAAGGGATTGTGTCCATTAAGGGGAAAATTTATGATCTCGTTTATTTAGATGAACCTCAAGGGGAGAAAGCTAAAGGGTTCTTTAGCAAGTTGTTTCGATGAGTTTAACGGTTCAATTTTATACGATGCTTGCCATGATTCTCATGGGAAGCTTTTTTGGTGCCGCGCTTGATACGTATCAACGTTTTTTAAATCGTGCTCATCGAAAACGATGGATCGTGTTTGTGAACGACGTATTGTTTTGGCTCGTGCAAGGGTTACTATTATTTCTTATCCTTTTCCAAGTCAATTACGGAGAAGTACGTTTTTACATTTTTCTTGCGCTGTTATGTGGGTTTGCTGCCTATCAAGCACTACTGCGTAATTTCTATGTAAAATTACTAGAAATGATTATTTCAATGGTCATTTCGATTTATCGAGGAATGGTTAAAGCAGTGAATATTTTCCTAATTCGTCCAGTAATATGGATTATTCATCTTTTAATTGCTTTTAGTTTATTTGTGATTCAGTTACTTTGGTCTCTTGTAAAAACGACAGGAACCGTATTATGGTGGGTCCTAAGAATTGGAATAGCTCCTTTTGTGAAGCTTTCTGTTCATTTCTGGAGACTTTTGCCGAAACGTCTTACAAATAACGTCGAGAAGTTATATAATATCTTTGCAGGATATTTCTACTATTTTACGAATTATATGTATAAACGATGGACTTCAATGAAACAGTGGTTTTTGAACAAGAAACAATAAGGAGGAGAGAATTGTGGGAGCATTACGGCAACGGAAAGTCGCTACTTTGCAAAATTCGTATATGGAACAGCATAAGATACGTCAACAATATGTGAACAAGCAAAAGAAGCGTTTAGTGCGTCGACTAACAGTATTTTTTATGTTCGTCATTGTTGTCTCCTATGCTCTTATTTCTTCTCTCCTTTCCCGTCATACTTTACTTGAAGAAAAATTAGCTCAAAAAGAACAGCTTGAGAAAAAGTTAGCTGCTTTGGAAAAAGAGGGAGAATTATTAAAAGAGGAAATTGTGAAGTTAAACGATGACGAATACATAGCGAAATTAGCTCGTCGAGAATACTTCTTATCAGATCAAGGTGAAATTATTTTTAACTTGCCAGAAAAAGATGATAAGGAAAAAGAAGAAGATTCGTCTTATTGACACGCTTTTTTCTGCTTAGCTATAATATATAAAAAGTTTTATTTTTTAAATTTTAAGGAGGAACATTCTTTTTATGTCAATTGAAGTAGGCAGCAAGTTACAAGGAAAAGTAACCGGCATCACACATTTCGGGGCGTTTGTCGAGTTACCGGAAGGCTCAACGGGGCTAGTTCACATTAGTGAGGTAGCTGATAATTACGTAAAGGACATTAACGATCACTTAAAAGTTGGGGATCAAGTCGAAGTAAAAGTAATTAACGTTGAGAAAGATGGGAAAATTGGGTTATCTATTCGTAAAGCAAAGGAACAATCCCATCGTCCACGCCATGGAAGAGCTCATGATCGTTCAAAAGAGAGCTTTGAACAAAAAATGGCTAAATTTTTAAAAGAAAGTGAAGACAGACTTTCTTCATTGAAGCGTCATACGGAATCTAGACGTGGTGGTCGAGGTGCTAGACGAGGTTAACTTGCTGTCTATGTAAACATAGCAGGTTGGAACGTGTAGTTTGGCGTCACACCAAGCAGGCATTGCCTGCTTTTTTTAATGACTAATATTTTTTCGAAAAAACAAAAAGACTAAGGTCGGAAAGCCGCTAGGACTTTCGTTCCTTAGTCTTTTTTGCCGATGACCCGTACGGGATTCGAACCCGTGTTACCGCCGTGAAAGGGCGGTGTCTTAACCACTTGACCAACGGGCCATAATTTGGTGGCGGCGGAGGGGATCGAACCCCCGACCTCACGGGTATGAACCGTACGCTCTAGCCAGCTGAGCTACGCCGCCAAACTATTTTGCAAAGCACAATGAAAATAATACAAAGAACCTCGAATAATGTCAACGGTTTTTTAAAAGAAATTTATTAAAAATAATTGGAAACAATTTACCAAAACAGGCATTCTATCAATCTTTTTTCATTATTTCCTTAAAATTTTACACGATAGGAAAGGAGTGTTAGTAGAGAAAATAGTCGAAAAATTCTTTCGTTTACACCTGTCATTTTGACAAACTTTGAAGCTAGTCCCCTTTAAAATAGAGCATAACAATATTCGATTAGGGGAGTGTTAAAAAATGGCAAAAACGGAACGGAGTTTGGTCGAGCCGTTAAATGAGGTCAACGTGGCTCAAACGAAGGTACAACTCGCCGAATGGGGAAAATGGTTTTGGCTAAAACTAGGGAACGTATTGATTCAAAGAGGCTTAGTATTTATATTGATTGGATTTTTACTTGGACGGGCCCTCATTTTATCACACTTAACACCTTTTGTTCTTCCGTTTTTTGCATCTATGTATATGTTAAGAAGAGACAAGTCTCCTTTTGCATTGATCGGTCTGTTAGCAGGCTCCCTCACCATTTCATTCACAAACATGGTCTATGTTTTTATTAGTACCACTTTATTTTTAATTATTTTTAAAATTACGGAAAGCTGGCGAAAAGACCATCTTCGTTCCTTGCCTTTTCTCGTCTTTTTTGTCACGACAGGAACGAAACTATCGTTCACTTATATAGAAAGTAGTCGGCAGCTTACATTATATGATGGAATGATGACGGGTGTAGAAGCAAGTTTATCCTTTATTTTGACATTAATATTTTTACAATGTCTCCCACTATTTACCCCTACAAAAAGAAAAAAAATACTTAAAACAGAAGAAATTGTATGTGTCATTATCATGTTAGCATCGGTGTTAACCGGAACGATTGGATGGAGTATTTATGATTTATCCATTGAACATATTTTGTCACGCTATTTGGTTCTCGTATTTGCTTTTATTGCAGGTGCTACGCTTGGTTCAACGGTTGGAGTGGTTACAGGTCTCATATTTAGCTTAGCAAATATTTCAAGTTTTTACCAAATGAGCTTACTCGCTTTTGCGGGATTGTTAGGAGGACTGCTGAAAGAAGGAAATAAATTAGGTGCTGCCTCAGGATTATTTATTGCGACGTTACTCATCGGTATGTACGGAGAAATGGATGGAGTACTTACGCAAACGCTTTATGAATCTGCCTTGGCCGTCGTTTTGTTTTTCCTTACTCCGAAACTTTTTATGGAAACGGTAGCGAAGTATATCCCAGGTACGCAAGAGTATGCGTTGGAACAGCAACAGTACATGAGGAAAATTCGAGATGTCACGGCACAACGTGTATCCCAATTTTCTAACGTGTTTCAAGCACTATCAAAAAGCTTTTCGCAATACGATCATGATCAAAGGGAAGAGCAAGAAGAAAGGGAATTTGATTTCTTTTTAAGCAACGTAACGGAAAAAACATGTCAAACGTGTTTTCGTAAAGAGCAATGTTGGGTAAAGAACTTTAATACAACGTATGATTTAATGCGGGAGATTATGTACGAAATTGATGAAGGTAAAGGGACTTTATCTCATCGTACCCAACGTGAATTGGACAAGCATTGCACTAGGTCCAAAAAGGTCATCAAAGCCATTGAACAAGAGATAACGTACTTTAAGGCCAACCAAAAATTGAAAAAACAAGTGCAAGAAAGTCGAAAATTAGTTGCAGAACAACTGTTAGGCGTGTCAATCGTCATGGAAGATTTTGCGAAAGAAATACAAAAAGAACGCGAAAATATGCAACGACAAGAGGAAATGATTTTTGAAGCGTTAGAAGATTTTGGTGTTCAAGTAGAGCAAGTGGATATTTATAGTTTAGAGCAAGGAAATGTTGATATTGATATGATGATTCCCTATTGTCAGGGACACGGTGAAGGAGAAAAACTCATTGCCCCTATGTTGTCAGATATTCTAGGGGAAACGATTATCGTGCATAAAGAAGAGTGCGCTTCATTTCCCAATGGGTTCTGTCATGTCACATTCCGATCCGCGAAAAAGTTTGTTGTAGAAACAGGAGTGGCTCATGCAGCCAAAGGAGGAGGGCTTGTTTCGGGAGATAGTTATTCGATGATTGAGTTAGATGTAGGTAAATTCGCTATTGCCATAAGTGATGGAATGGGGAATGGCGAGCGTGCACACCATGAAAGCAATGAAACGCTTCGGTTATTACAATACATTCTCAAATCGGGAATTGATGAAAAATTAGCCATCAAATCGGTTAACTCTATTTTGTCTCTACGTACAACAGATGAAGTGTTTTCTACTCTTGATTTAGCGATGATTGATTTACAAGATGCAAAAGTCAACTTTTTAAAAGTTGGTTCTACCCCAAGCTTTATTAAACGAGGGGATAAAGTGATGAAAGTAGAGGCAGGAAATTTACCGATGGGAATCTTACAAGATATGGAGGTTGATACCGTTTCTGAACAATTAAAGTCAGGGGATTTACTCATTATGATGAGTGATGGCATTTTTGAAGGACCGAAGCACGTTGAAAATTACGAGTTGTGGATGAGAAGAAAAATACGAGAACTAGAGACAAATGATCCGCAAGAAATAGCCGACTTAATTATGGAAGAAGTTATTCGAACGAAAGAAGGAGATATTGATGATGATATGACCATTGTAGTGGCTCAAGTAAAGCATAATATGCCGAAATGGGCTACTATTCCATTGACCGCGTTAAGTAAGAAAAAGAGAATTTCATAGTAGGAGAAGTATAAATCCCCTCTCAATCGGCGATGATGGTAACAACTACATACTAGGAGGGGAGTCTGTTGAAGACAGGCACATTACGGCAAATTTTATTAATCACCGATGGATGTTCAAACTATGGCGAAGATCCCATTGCGATGGCCGCCTTGGCAAAAGAACAAGGAATTACGGTCAACGTCATTGGAGTCATGGAACAAGATGTAATTGATGACCAAGGTATGCAAGAAATTGAAGGGATTGCCCTTTCAGGAGGCGGTGTAAGCCAAGTTGTTTATGCGCAACAGCTGTCACAAACGGTCCAAATGGTGACTCGAAAAGCTATGACCCAAACATTGCAAGGAGTGGTGAATAGGGAATTAAAACAAATTTTAGGTAACAACGTGACGATGGAAGAGCTTCCTCCAGAAAAGAGAGGAGAAGTGATGGAAATCGTGGATGAATTAGGGGAAACTGTCGATTTAGAAGTGTTGATTCTTGTCGATACAAGCGCCAGTATGAAACATAAGCTCCCAACGGTGAAAGAGGCCTTATTAGACCTTTCGTTAAGCTTAAATGCCCGAACGGGAGATAATCGGTACGCCGTGTTTGTATTTCCTGGGAAAAAAGATGTCGAAAAATTGCTAGATTGGACGCCAAAGCTCGAAGCATTGACAAGTATCTTTCCAAAATTAACGACAGGTGGAATCACACCTACTGGTCCTGCTATTAAAGAAGCACTTTCCCATTTCAAGAAAAAACGCTCGTTAAGGGGACTATTGACGAACGATGATGAACAATATTTCGAAGAATCCATTTAAGTTTTCACGGGGGACGGTGGTCTCTGGTAAGTGGCACCATAACAAATATACGATTGTAAAAGAGCTAGGGTTTGGAGCCAATGGGACAGTTTATTTAGCTCAAAGTTCTTTCGGTTATGTCGCTTTAAAGATGAGTAATGATCACATGACGGTGACATCAGAAGTTAACGTGTTGAAAGCTTTTTCCAAGGTCCAGGGGTCAGCCCTCGGACCTTCTTTATTAGATGTCGATGATTGGCAAAGAATAACGGGGATGATTCCATTTTATGTAATGGAATATATTCAAGGTGAGGATTTATTAACGTTTATTCAGAAAAAAGGAACAGCGTGGATTCCTGTACTTCTCAGTCAATTGTTAAGAGATTTAGAACGTTTACATAAAGAAGGATGGGTATTTGGCGATATTAAGCCAGAGAACTTAATCGTTACGCAGCCTTCTAATCGCATTCGTTGTATCGATGTGGGGGGAACGACACCTATCGGTAGAGCCGTGAAAGAATTTACGGAATTTTTTGATAGAGGTTATTGGGGGTATGGAACTCGTAAAGCAGAGCCATCCTATGATTTGTTTAGTGTAGCCATGGTCATAGTGAATATCGCTTACCCGCGACGGTTTCAAAAACAAGGGGATGGAAAAAACCAATTGCTACATGTCATAAAACAAAGCCCGACATTGCAACCATATCGCTTCATCATCTTCAAAGCCCTTCATGGTCAATATCGTTCAGCAGAAGATATGCGTCGGGATATACTAACTCTTGTTGTATCTAACCAACAACCGAAGGGGACAGCAAGACGAGCAGCTTCTAGAAAACAGCCGGCTTCCGTATCAATCCAATCTGTACGAGTAAAAAAGACCAATCAAGGTGGATGGTTGGAATCTTTTCTCGTATTGACGTTAGTTAGTGTATTGTACGCCCTTTACATTTTTCAACAGCTCTTATAAATGATGAAGTGACCTTTGGTGAATTGGACAGAATCATGGTACTATAATGTAAAAAAATAAAGATTAAGTGAGTTGGTCAAGCGAGAATATGTTACACTATGAGCAAAAAGTATCTTTCTTTATTAAGCGACATCAATTGATTCAGTCTGGCGATCACCTCTTAGTTGCTGTATCGGGTGGACCGGATTCCTTATCCCTTCTTCATTACATATGGATGCATCGTGAAAAGTACAGTGTTCAAGTAGCGGTAGCTCATGTTGATCACATGTTACGTGGAGATGAATCATACAGGGAGCTTCAGTTTGTGCAACAATTTTGTAAAGAACGGGACATTCGTTTCTTTTCTCGACGAATTAACATTCAAGAAAAAATGAATGTTGAACGAATGTCGTTACAAGAGACGGCCCGATTATACCGCTACAAGTTTTTCCAAGAGATTATGGAAACGGGGAATTACAACAAATTAGTTCTCGGACATCATGGGGACGACCAAGTCGAAACGATTTTAATGCGTCTGACAAGGGGAAGTTCTTCCCGTGGTCGAGCAGGTATACCAGTGAAACGACCGTTTTACCATGGGGAAATCATTCGTCCATTATTATGTTTATCGAAAACTGAAATCGAAGAGTATTGCTCGTTTTATAAACTAAACCCACGTCGAGATCTGAGTAATGACAAAGATTCGTATACGCGAAATCGATTTCGCCATCACCTTCTCCCATTTTTAAAACAGGAGAACGAGCGAGTTCATGAGCATTTTCAACGGTTTAGTGAAGAATTGAGGGAAGATGAGGCGCTTTTACAGGAATTGACGATTGAAAAAATGAATAAGATATGGAAAAAAGATAAGGGAAAAGTGATCCTGTCTATTTCTCCATTTCTTCAACTCCCACCGTCTTTACAAAGAAGGGGGATTCATCTAATATTAAACTATCTTTATAAGGAAACGCCTTCTTCCTTATCTTCCATACATATCGACTCATTCATGCAACTGTTACAAAGTCCTCATCCATCCGGGAAGCTTGATTTTCCCCAAGGCTTAAAAATTTTACGCTCGTATCAACAATGCATTTTTCAATATGAGCCGTTTGCCACGCAACCGTTTCAGTTGGAATTAAATGTAGGTGAATCGGTGCGATTAGCCAATGGAATGGAATTTTCTTTAAACAAAAAAACGAATCCATTACCAGAAAAGAATGCTAATGTTATGTATCTTCATCCAGACGATGTATCCTTACCTCTTATCATACGTTCAAGACAAAATGGGGATAAAATCGTTTTAAAAGGAACGGGTGGAACCAAAAAGGTGAAAGACATTTTTATCGATGAAAAAATTCCACGATACGAGCGGGATCAGTGGCCGATTGTAACGGATCAAACCGGGAAGATATTATGGATACCTGGAATCAAACGCTCTAAGTTTGAAGCCATGAATTTTGAATCAAACTCATATTATATTTTACACTATAAAAAGTAATCATCTTCTAGGGGGCATACATGGACATGAAACAAGATATTCAAAAGATTTTAATTACAGAGGAAGAAATTCAGGAGAAGATTAAGGAATTAGCAGCACAATTGACAGAAGAGTACCGTGATAAGTTTCCACTTGCGATTGGTGTTCTCAAAGGGGCTATGCCATTTATGGCCGATTTATTAAAGCGTATGGATACGTACTTAGAAATGGACTTTATGGACGTGTCTAGTTACGGTAATTCTACCGTTTCTTCTGGAGAAGTGAAGATTATAAAAGACTTAGATACATCTGTAGAAGGCCGAGACATTTTAATTATTGAGGATATTATCGATAGTGGGTTAACACTTAGCTATCTAGTTGAACTATTCCGTTATCGTAAAGCCAAATCCATTAAAATTGTTACTCTTTTAGATAAGCCATCTGGTCGAAAAGCGAACATTGAAGCAGATTATGTTGGTTTTATTGTTCCAGATGAATTTGTGGTGGGCTACGGTTTAGATTATGCAGAACGTTATCGTAATTTACCATATATTGGTGTGTTAAAGCCGGAAGTATATAAAAAATAATCATGGACGAGCGCTTTCTTACGGATGGATGAGACATTGTATTGTAAGAAGTGTAATTTGTTGTAATCCCATGATTTTCTATGATACTATTTAGTATAGTCTGTGTGTAATGTGGGAGGAGGTAAGGGATGAATCGGATCTTCCGTAATACAATATTTTATTTACTTATATTCCTGGTTATTATCGGAGTAGTTGGCTACTTCAATAATAGCAATGAAGCAACACAAAAACTCACATATAATCAGTTTGTTGAACAGCTTGAGAAAAATAACGTGAAGTCCTTTTCGATGCAGCCGTCAAACGGCGTTTATGAAATTAGAGGCGAATTGAAAAGTTCAAACGACAATAAATATTTTTTAACATATGTTTTTAACAGTGATAGAGCGCTTGATCGTATTGATGAAGTTGCCCAACAAGCGAATGTTGAGGTGGAAGTATTAGAAGCGGAACAAACAAGTGGATGGGTCTCCTTCTTTACGACCATCATTCCATTTGTCATTCTCTTTATTCTATTCTTCTTCCTTTTAAACCAAGCTCAAGGCGGCGGTAGCCGTGTTATGAACTTTGGTAAGAGTAAGGCGAAACTTTATAATGAAGACAAAAAACGCGTACGCTTTAAAGATGTCGCAGGAGCGGACGAAGAAAAACAAGAGCTGGAAGAAGTTGTAGAGTTCTTGAAGGACCCTCGAAAATTCGCTGAGCTAGGTGCTCGTATTCCAAAAGGTGTCCTCCTTGTCGGACCTCCCGGAACCGGTAAAACATTGCTTGCACGTGCTGTTGCGGGTGAAGCTGGCGTTCCGTTCTTCTCCATTAGTGGATCCGATTTCGTTGAAATGTTTGTCGGTGTCGGTGCTTCGCGTGTTCGTGATTTGTTTGAACAGGCAAAGAAAAACGCTCCATGTATTATTTTCATTGACGAAATCGATGCGGTAGGGCGTCAACGTGGTGCCGGTCTTGGTGGTGGCCATGATGAACGTGAACAAACGTTAAACCAATTGCTAGTTGAAATGGATGGATTTAGTGCTAACGAAGGGATTATTATTATCGCTGCAACGAACCGTCCAGATATTCTTGACCCAGCGTTATTACGTCCTGGCCGCTTTGACCGTCAAATTACGGTTGATCGCCCTGACGTAACAGGACGTGAAGCGGTGCTTAGAGTACATGCTCGAAATAAACCGTTAGATGAATCGGTTGATTTAAAAGCTATTGCGATGAGAACTCCTGGTTTTTCTGGTGCCGATCTTGAAAACTTACTAAATGAGGCGGCATTAGTTGCTGCTCGGCAAAATAAAAAGAAAATCGATATGTCTGATATCGATGAAGCAACGGATCGTGTCATCGCAGGTCCAGCGAAGAAAAGTCGCGTTATCTCTGAAAAAGAGCGGAAGATTGTCGCCTTTCACGAAGCAGGACATACGATTATCGGTCTTGTATTAGATGAAGCGGAAATGGTCCATAAGGTAACGATTGTTCCTCGTGGTCAAGCGGGTGGATATGCGGTTATGTTACCGAAAGAAGATCGTTACTTTATGACAAAACCGGAGCTTTTAGATAAAATTACAGGGCTATTAGGTGGTCGTGTTGCTGAAGAAATTGTGTTTGGTGAAGTATCTACAGGCGCGCATAACGACTTCCAACGTGCAACTAATATCGCTCGTCGTATGGTAACGGAATTTGGAATGAGTGAAAAATTAGGACCATTACAATTCGGGCAATCTCAAGGACAAGTATTCCTTGGTCGTGATTTGCATTCCGAACAAAACTATTCGGATGCGATTGCCTATGAAATTGACCTAGAGATTCAACGAATCATTAAAGAATGTTATGAACGCGCGAAGAAAATTTTACAAGAAAACCGCGATAAACTAGATCTTCTAGCAAACACTTTATTAGAAGTAGAAACGTTAGATGCTGAACAAATTAAACACCTTTACGAGAAAGGAACGCTGCCGAAACGAGAGAAGTACTCTTATTCGGATGAAACTAAAGAAAACGTAAGGGTAAACATTCAAAAAAAGATTGAAAATGATCAACAACCTTCAGAAGAAGAGGAAACGATCGATCATAAAGAATCAAATGAGCCTACACATCCAGAGGATGGTCAGAAAGGATAATAAACGTAAAGAGGGGCACCGTATGTACAAACGGTGTCTCTTTTTGTGTGAACGGAAAAAACATTGTATTCCCTTCAACGATGTAATTTATGGTATGATGATGGCAGTGTGAAATAACTAAGGATAAAGTGGTGAGAGAGTTGATTTTGGTTGTAGACGTCGGGAATACCAATATTGTGTTAGGGGTATATGATGGTGATGAACTTAAATATCATTGGCGAGTAGAGACGAATCGTCATAAAACAGAAGACGAGTACGGGATGTTGTTAAAATCGCTATTTGACCATGTCGGTTTAACGTTTCAACATATTGATGGAATTATTATTTCATCCGTTGTACCACCGATCATGTTTGCGTTAGAACGAATGTGTGAAAAATATTTTGGAATTGACCCACTCATTGTTGGACCGGGTATTAAGACCGGATTAAATATTAAATATGATAACCCTCGAGAAGTAGGTGCAGACCGAATCGTCAATGCGGTAGCAGCCATCCATGAATATGGAAGCCCTTTGATTATTGTTGATTTTGGGACGGCGACAACCTACTGTTACATTAATGAAGAGAAACAGTATATGGGAGGGGCTATAGCTCCTGGAATTAATATTTCCACAGAAGCATTATATTCTAAAGCGGCGAAATTACCGCGGATTGAAATTGCCCGTCCGGATCATATTGTAGGGAAAAATACGGTAGCTGCAATGCAGGCAGGGATTTTATATGGCTATGTAGGTCAAGTTGAAGGAATTGTTAAACGAATGAAAGAGCAGAGTTCAAAAGAGCCTGTCGTTATTGCAACCGGTGGCTTAGCCCCGTTAATTGCGAAAGAATCAGATATTATCGATATTGTTGATCCGTTTTTAACATTAAAAGGGTTACGACTCATTTATAAACGAAATAGGAAATAAACAAAAAGGGTGAAACTGATGAACGATTATTTAATTAAAGCACTTGCATACGATGGCCAAGTTCGAGCGTATGCGGTACGAACAACAAAAACAGTTGGTGAAGCTCAACGGAGACATCAAACATGGCCAACAGCTTCTGCTGCATTGGGTCGAGCAATGACAGCGGGAGTAATGATGGGAGCGATGTTGAAAGGGGATAGTAAATTAACAATTAAAATTGAAGGACGTGGCCCTATCGGTGTCATTTTAGTAGACAGCAATGCGAAAGGGGAAGTTCGTGGATATGTCACGAATCCGCAAACGCATTTTGATTTAAACGAGCATGGAAAATTAGATGTTCGTCGCGCCGTTGGGACAGAAGGAACTTTAACCGTTGTAAAAGACCTTGGCATGAAAGAATATTTTACTGGCCAAGTCCCACTTGTTTCTGGAGAATTAGGAGAAGATTTTACGTATTACTTTGCTTCTTCAGAACAAGTTCCGTCATCCGTTGGTGTAGGTGTATTAGTCAACCCGGATAATACGATTTTAGCGGCGGGTGGATTTATTATTCAGTTAATGCCAGGTACGTCTGATGACGTGATTACCGAAATTGAACAACGACTGCAATCGATTCCACCGGTGTCCAAGCTCATTGAACAAGGGTTAACACCGGAACAATTACTTGAAGAATTGTTAGGAAAAGGAAATGTAAAAGTGCTCGAACAAATGCCAGTTTCATTTACTTGCCAATGTTCGAAAGAACGTTTTGCCGATGCCATTGTTGGCTTAGGGAAAAAGGAAATTGAAGAGATGATACAAGAAGATGGTCAAGCGGAAGTCCAGTGTCACTTCTGTAATGAAACGTATCATTTCTCAAAAGAAGAACTAGAACAATTAAAAGAAGAAGCAAAATAAACTTTGAGTGGGAGAGGGCAAAGTTGAGGAATCAACGACTTTGGCTTTTAATTGCTGTATTATTATTATCGAATTGTTTAACAGTTGCTTATTTTGTAACGAAAGATGAAAAAGTAAGTCAACAGCCGGTAAAAGAGATGAAAAAGGAAGTTGTTGCAAAAGTGGGAGATGACGTCATTTATCGAAGCGACTGGCTTTTCGCAATGGAAAAGCGATATGGTGTTGACGTATTAAAAGAGTTAGTCAATGAGAAAGTTATCGAACAAGTGGCTGCTAAATACGGCGTCTCAGTGACCGATGAGGAAATCGAACGGGAATTGACGATGATTCAATCCATTTATAATCCATATGAGCAAGAAACAGCGTTCGATGAAGAGACGCTTAAAAGTCAAATCAAAACAACGTTGTTGTTAGAAAAACTGATGATTAAAGATGTCAATATTCCAGAAGAACAATTAAAAGCATTTTATGAGGATAATAAAGAGTTATACGAAATTCCGGAAACGTATCATATTTCACATATCGTTGTAAAAACAAATGAAGAAGCACTTGAAGTGAAAAAGGAATTGGAAGAAGGCTCTAGCTTTTCCGCTTTAGCGATGGAGCGATCCATCGATTCGTTAACAGCTAGTCGCGGAGGAGAAGTCGGTTATATTTCTAAGTATCACCCACATATCGATCCGGCTTATTTAGAAGCAATCGAAAAGATGAACGTAGGGGAAATTAGTGATCCTGTTCCGTATGAAGAGGGATATGCGATCATTTTATTACAAGAGAAAAACGAAGGTAAATCTTTTACGTATGATGAAGTTAAAGAACAAATTAAGAGACAAATGGCCTTACAACAATCAGAAGTTACTTTTACCCCAGAAAGCTTTTGGGAAGAAGTAGGCGTTGAGTGGTTTTATGGTGAATAAACGTACGGACGAACATGTTCGTACGTTTATTCATATCTATCAAAAAAATACCAATCATATTAATTGACAATTCAAAATATACTTGTTACTTTCATGATAAAACCAATATCTTTACTAGGAATTTTTTAACGAAAATCACATAATTATAGCTATGAGGTGATGGAAATGGTGCGTGTAGCCAACTCTATTGCAGAGTTAGTTGGGGAAACCCCTGTTGTCAAACTGAATCGGATTACAGATAAAACATGCGCGGATGTGTACTTAAAACTTGAGTACATGAACCCAGGGAGCAGTGTAAAAGACCGGATTGCGCTATCGATGATTGAAGCGGCAGAGAAAGAAGGAAAACTGAAGCCTGGAGTAAAAATTGTCGAACCGACGAGCGGAAACACGGGAATTGGTTTGGCTATGATTGCGGCAGCAAAAGGATATCAAACAGTGTTAGTTATGCCAGATACGATGAGTTTAGAACGTCGAAATTTATTGCGTGCGTTCGGAGCGGAATTAGTCCTAACTCCAGGAGCAGAAGGTATGAAAGGGGCAATTAAAAAAGCGGAAGAGTTGGCTCAGCAAGAAGGATATTTTATGCCTCAACAATTTAAAAATGAAGCGAATCCTGAAATTCATCGTCAAACAACTGGTAAAGAAATTGTTCAACAAATGGGTGATCAACTCGACGCGTTTGTAGCTGGTATTGGAACCGGAGGAACAATTACTGGCGCTGGGGAAGTATTGAAGGAAACGTATCCAAACATTCAAATCTTTGCGGTTGAACCAGCAGATTCACCTGTATTATCAGGTGGTAAACCAGGACCTCATAAAATTCAGGGGATTGGTGCTGGATTTGTTCCAGACATTTTAAATACAGAGATTTATAATGAAATTATTCAAGTGAAAACAGAAGATGCGTTTGAATGGGCAAGAAAAGCAGCAAGAGAGGAAGGAATATTAGGCGGCATTTCTTCTGGAGCGGCCATTTATGCAGCGATCCAAGTAGCGAAAAAACTTGGTCCTGGAAAAAAAGTATTGGCGATTATTCCAAGTAATGGCGAAAGATATTTAAGTACGCCACTATATCAATTTGAAGACTAAAAACCATCATCCTCTTTTGAACTGAACAGAAAGGTTCTGTTCCGTTACAAAAGGGGTTTTTTTATGAATGGCTATGTTATATTTCATTGTTGATTTTTAGTAAGTTGTTTAGGCTGCGACTTCCAGCGGGAGCAGCAGGCCAAGCAAGACCCTTACTTGAGCGTAGCGAGGGAAGCGGCTTGCGGCTTGCCCTCGGAAAGTGTCCGCCTGTAGCGAAATGAATAATATCAACCGTATCGTTTAACAGACATTCATGCCAATTGCCATCGGCACACCGATGAATGAAATAACAGTAAAAGTTATCCACAGTTATTTTAGGGTAGAGCCTTATGAATAGGAAATGGGCTTAAAAGTGGAGAATTGACATGTGCTGTTTTTTTCTTATTTAGAAGTTTGTGGACTTCATGTATGATGGAAGCAAGGAAACTTTGAAGGAGTGACATCTAGTGAGTCGACGTACCCTTTTTTATAAAAAAATGCCGTATACGAAAGAACGGTTTTTTGCTGTTTATCAAGCATTAACAAAAGCAAAGCCCCATCACGTCCTTTTAGAAAGTGGCCGTGGGGGACGATTCAGTATTGCCGGAATCGATCCATTTGCGATTGTTGTAGGAAAAGAAAACGGTGTGGAAATAAACAAAAACGGCTCGTCTTTTTTTATGGAAGGAAAGCCGTTACGGGCGATGGAACAATGGATGAGCCAATTTACGATGCCGAAACGAGAAGATTTACCGCCGTTTCAAGGGGGAGCGATCGGTTATATCAGTTATGATTATGCTCGATACATCGAAAAGTTGCCGTCGCTAGCTCAAGATGATTTACAGCTTCCAACTATTTATTTTCTCGTTTTTGACGAATGGTACATTTTTGATCACGAAAAAGAAGAGTTGTGGCTCCTGGCTTGGAAAGAAGAACATGTTTCTGAAACCGGTGTGTTACAACAAATGACGGACATGTGGTCGATAAGAATGTCACACCAAGAAGAGAAAGAAGTGGCACCTAATCATGAAGTAACTGTGGCCCCGATGTCAGTGTCGATGAGTGAGGAGCAATTTATTAAAGCAGTTGACAAAGTTCGTCATTATATCTCTCAAGGGGATGTGTTCCAAGTGAACTTGTCCGTCCGTCAATCGAAACCACTTTCTGTCCCAGCGATGAGGGTGTACGAAAAATTACGTAAGCTAAATCCATCTCCGTATATGGGTTATTTTCATACACCGGAGTTTCAATTCGTATCAGGCTCACCGGAATTGTTAATTAAAAAAGATGGCCGCTATGTAAGTACACGTCCGATTGCCGGAACCCGTTCCCGCGGAAAAAATGAGGAAGAAGATTTACAATTGGCGAATGAACTTATCGAAAATGAAAAAGAACGTGCCGAGCATGTGATGCTTGTCGATTTAGAGCGAAACGACTTAGGTCGTGTATGCGAATACGGCTCTGTGGAAGTTAATGAATTTATGGTCATTGAAAAGTATTCGCATGTGATGCATATTGTGTCCAATGTTCGCGGAATCTTATCACAAGAGAAAAATGGATATGATCTCATTGAAGCAGTGTTCCCTGGTGGAACGATTACCGGTGCCCCAAAGGTGCGGACGATGGAAATTATCGAAGAGCTCGAACCGGTTCGGCGAGGAGTGTATACCGGTTCGATTGGCTGGATTGGCTTTAATGGAGATTTGGAGTTGAACATCGTTATTCGAACAATGGTTGTAAAAGACGGATTGGCCCATGTTCAAGCCGGAGCTGGCGTGGTCATTGACTCCAATCCGAAATACGAATATAAAGAATCGCTAAAAAAGGCGAAAGCGTTATGGAATGCTAAAGAACTCGCGGAAGAAGGGGGATATGATAATGATATTAATGATTGATAATTACGACTCATTTACGTATAACTTAGTTCAATATTTAGGTGAACTTGGTGAAACGTTAGTCGTCAAAAGAAACGATGAAATCACCATTCAACAAATTGAAGAGTTACAGCCAGATTTTTTAATGATTTCTCCAGGACCATGTAGTCCGAATGAAGCGGGAATTAGCATGGAAGCGATTCGTCATTTCGCCGGAAAAATACCAATATTTGGAGTTTGTCTTGGTCACCAATCGATTGCACAAGTGTTTGGCGGGGACGTTGTACAAGCTGACCGACTCATGCACGGAAAAACCTCTTCCATCTATCATGACGGGAAGACGATTTTTACGAACTTACCTAATCCGTTTGTAGCAACTAGATACCATTCGTTAATTGTAAAAAGAGAAACGCTGCCAGATTGCTTTGAAGTGACCGCTTGGACAGAAGAAAACGAAATTATGGGAATTCGTCATAAAGAGTTTCCGATTGAAGGGGTTCAATTTCATCCAGAGTCCATTATGACGACAGAAGGAAAGCGATTGTTACGCAATTTTATTAAACATTACAAAAATGAACTCGTTCGTTAATGTAGGGGTTGGAAGATGTATATTTACATGAATGGTCAAGTGATACCAAAAGAGGAAGCGAAAATTTCTCCGTTTGACCACGGCTTTTTATATGGATTAGGTGTCTTTGAAACATTTCGAACGTATGACGGGCATCCTTTTTTGCTCGATGACCATTTAGATCGGCTACAAAAGGGGTTGCAACAACTTCAAATTGAGTTATCCATTCAACGCACGGATGTCGCTCAAATGTTAAAGGAACTGTACGAAAAAAATGGATGGAAAAATGCGTATTGTCGCTTAAATGTGTCAGCCGGAAATGGAGAGATCGGACTACAAGTATCACCTTACACCTGTCCGAATGTCATTTTGTTTCAAAAACCCCTTCCACCTATTGGAGCAAGTTCGGAAAAAAGCATTCAATTTTTACAATTACGCCGGAATACACCCGAAACTAACGAACGATTAAAATCCCACCATTATTTAAATAATGTGGCTGCGAAACGGGAAATTGGTGAACAAGCTTCTGTTGAAGGGGTTTTTTTAACCGAACAAGGGTGGGTAGCGGAAGGCATTGTGTCAAACGTGTTTTGGGTAAAAGATGACATCGTCTATACTCCGGCGATAGAGACAGGGATTTTAAATGGCGTTACGCGTCAATTGGTATTACGAATTCTTAGGAAAGCAGCCATCGACGTGGTGGAAGGGTTGTTTACGAAAGAAGCCTTACTAGATGCCGATGAAATATTTTTAACGAACTCCATTCAAGAGGTCGTACCCGTTCATCGATGTGAAGACCGTGATTTACCTGGTCGTACTGGAAAAATAACTTTATTTTTATCTAATGAATACCGAAAATACACACACTTTTTATGGAGTCAACGTGAGCTGTAAGGAGGGAAGTACATGAAGCAAGTGATTCAATGCAAAAATTACACGCTTGATTATTCAAATAAAACGTTAATTATGGGGATTTTAAACGTTACCCCGGATTCTTTTTCGGATGGAGGTCATTATACAACTATCGAAAAAGCGGTCGAGCATGCGAAACAATTAGTGGAAGATGGAGCGGATATCATTGATATCGGCGGTGAATCGACACGGCCAGGACATGAGCCCGTTCCGTTGGAAGAAGAATTACGGCGAGTGATTCCAGTTGTAGAAGCAGTTTCAAAGGCCGTGGATGTACCCATTTCCATTGATACGTATAAAGCGGAGACAGCCAAACAAGCGATTGAAGCTGGTGCTCATATTATTAACGATGTGTGGGGAGCGAAAAAAGAACCGGAGATCGCCAAAGTGGCAGCAGAATACGGCGTCCCTATTATATTAATGCATAATCGTATAAATCGTGATTATTCATCATTTATACGAGATGTCATCCAAGATGTCTATGAAAGTATTTTTATTGCCAAACAAGCGGGGGTAACGGATGAACAAATTATTTTAGATCCTGGAATTGGTTTTGCGAAAGACGTTAAGCAAAATATCGAAATGATGCAGCACCTAGATGTTCTCGTTTCTTTAGGCTATCCGGTATTACTCGGTACATCTCGGAAGTCGATGATTGGGAAAATTTTAGATTTACCAGTCAACGAACGCGTAGAAGGGACAGGGGCTACAGTTTGTTATGGGATTCAAAAAGGGTGTCAAATCGTTCGTGTCCATGACGTAAAAGAAATAAGCCGAATGACCAAAATGATGGATGTCCTTGTTGGAAAGTGTGAATTCAATGGATAAAATTTTTATTCAAGAGATGGAGTTTTACGGTTATCACGGTGTTTATGAGGAAGAGAACCGGTTAGGTCAACGGTTCCGTGTTAGTGTGACGCTTTTTCTTAATTTACAAAAAGCCGGTCTGACCGATGAATTACAGCATTCCGTCAACTACGCTGAAGTTTACATGCTATGTAAAAATATTGTGGAAGGTAAGCCGTTTAAGTTGATTGAATCTGTTGCGGAAACGATTGCTTCCTCTATTTTAGAAACGTTCCCATTAGTAAAAGAAGTAACGGTCACGTTCGTAAAACCAGATCCTCCTATTCCTGGTCATTATCAATCCGTCGGGGTAGAGATTACGAGAGGAAGATTTGATGAGTAACGTTGCTTATTTATCGTTAGGCTCAAACCTAGGGAATCGGTTAGAATTTTTACGGAAAGCGATCCAATTATTACATGAACATCCACAAATTCGTGTAGTGGATGTATCTTCGGTGTATGAAACGGACCCAGTAGGATATATCGAACAGGACAGGTTTTTAAATATGGCAGTAAAAATAGAAACTACTTTATCTCCTGAACAACTGTTGGATACCTGCTTAGAGATTGAAAAAAGCTTAGGTCGGGTACGAGAAGTGAAGTGGGGGCCTCGGACCATCGACCTTGACATTTTATTGTATAATGATGACAATAGGAAAACAGAGAAGCTTATAGTTCCTCATCCTCGACTACAAGATAGAGCGTTTGTGTTAATACCTCTATTGGAAATAGATCGTTCGTTACAACATCCAACGTTTCAACAACCGCTACAACAGATGTTGGACGAATTAAAGGACAGAAAAGGAGTTCGACTATGGAAGCCGAAAAATGGGGAAGACGTATTCGCGCATTTAGAAAATTAAAAGGGTATACCCAAGAAGGGCTAGCGAAAGAAATAGGTGTATCTGTTTCTGTACTAGGAGAGGTCGAAAGGGGATATCGTATCCCTTCCGACGATTTAGTGATGAAAATCGCTTCGTATTTGAATGTATCTGTTGATGAATTGTCACCGACGGACGAAGATGAGACTTCGAACTAAAGGAGGTATCGTGATGTTAAAAATTGGCGATATTCAAATGAAGAACCAAGTCGTCCTTGCGCCAATGGCTGGGGTATGTAACTCCGCTTTCCGTTTGACGGTAAAAGAGTTTGGAGCAGGACTTGTGTATGCCGAAATGGTTAGCGATAAAGGAATTATTTTTAAAAATGAAAAAACGTTAAGTATGTTGTATATCGACGAGCGGGAAAAGCCGATGAGTCTGCAAATATTTGGTGGAGAAAAAGAGACGCTCGTGGAGGCGGCTAAGTTTGTTGATAAGAATACGAATGCCGATATAATCGATATTAATATGGGTTGTCCGGTACCAAAGATTACGAAATGCGATGCGGGGGCAAAATGGCTACTCGATCCAAATAAAATTTACGAAATGGTCGCTGCGGTTGTAGATGCGGTCGAGAAACCAGTTACGGTCAAAATGCGCATGGGTTGGGACGAAGAGCATATTTATGCGGTAGAAAATGCCCAAGCGGTAGAACGTGCGGGGGGTCAAGCAGTTGCTTTACACGGTCGAACTCGTGTCCAAATGTATGAAGGAAAGGCTAACTGGGACATCATTCGCGAGGTTAAACAAGCGGTGAACATTCCGGTTATAGGTAACGGAGATGTCCAAACACCACAAGATGCCAAACGTATGTTAGATGAAACTGGTTGTGACGGTGTTATGATTGGTCGTGCGGCCTTAGGAAATCCATGGATCATTTATCGTACGGTGAAATATTTAGAAACAGGAGAATTAATTGGTGAGCCTTCTGTCCGTGAAAAAATTGATGTATGTAAGCTTCATCTCGACCGCTTAATTGGTCTAAAGGGCGAAGAAATTGCTGTTCGTGAAATGAGAAAACATGCTTCTTGGTACTTAAAAGGTATTCGTGGAAATGCGAAAGCACGGAAAGCAATTAATGAATGTAACACTCGAGAGGAGTTAGTTCGTCTATTAGATCAATTAGTAGAGGAAGTAGAAGCTCGCGAAGCCATCCAACAGATTAGTTAATATACGTCGTATTTCCCTATTTTTCGTATAGTTGTTTCCTAAATGTGAAATAAATATGCTAGAAAGTTGATAACTGCCAGTGAGAAGCTGGCAGTTTTTTATACAAATTAAACAAAAAAAGTGTTAGGATAATTAAAGATTTATTCTTTTAACATCGTCTGTACGTAATAACTAAATAACGTATATTGGAGTGAGAAAACATGAGTTTTGAAGAATTAAACGATCAACTACGTGTAAGACGAGAAAAAATGAACCAATTGCGTGAGCAAGGTATCGATCCATTTGGTAAACGCTTTGAGCGCACACATAGTGCCCAAGAGCTAAAAGACTTATACGGAGAATTAACAAAAGAAGAGCTTGAGGAAAAAAATGTAGAAGTCACGATTGCTGGCCGTATAATGACTAAACGCGGAAAAGGAAAAGCTGGATTTGCACACATTCAAGATTTAACTGGTCAAATCCAAATTTATGTACGTAAAGATGCTGTTGGTGAAGACAGTTATACCATTTTTGATTCAGCAGATCTTGGCGATATTGTTGGTATTACTGGTACTGTATTTAAAACCAAAGTCGGAGAACTTTCGGTTAAAGCGAAACAATTTGAACTTTTAACAAAATCACTACGTCCACTTCCTGATAAATTCCACGGTTTAAAAGATGTGGAGCAACGTTATCGTCAGCGTTATCTTGATTTAATCATGAATCCGGAAAGCAAACAAACGTTTATTATGCGAAGCAAAATTATTCAAGCGATGCGCCGTTATTTAGATGAACAAGGTTTCTTGGAAGTAGAAACACCAATGATGCACGCAATTGCAGGAGGAGCGGCAGCCCGTCCGTTCATTACTCATCATAACGCGCTTGATATGCCACTTTATATGCGTATCGCCATTGAACTTCACCTTAAACGTCTAATTGTTGGTGGACTAGAAAAAGTGTATGAAATCGGACGTGTATTCCGTAACGAAGGGATTTCTACACGCCACAATCCTGAGTTCACGATGATTGAGTTGTACCAAGCGTATGCTGACTATCGAGATATTATGAAGCTAACTGAAAACTTAATCGCTCATATTGCAAAAGAAGTGCTTGGCACAACGACTGTTCAATATGGGGAACATACGGTTAATCTAGAACCAGAATGGCGTCGTCTACATATGGTAGATGCTATTAAAGAATACACTGGTGTAGACTTCTGGCAACAGATGTCTGACGAAGAAGCCCGTCAGCTCGCAAAAGAACACGGTGTTGAAATCAAAGAAAATATGGAATTCGGTCATATTGTAAATGAATTCTTCGAGCAAAAAGTAGAAGACAAATTGATTCAACCGACATTTATTTATGGCCATCCGGTAGAAATTTCACCATTAGCAAAGAAAAACGATGAAGATCCACGTTTTACAGATCGTTTTGAGCTCTTTATCGTTGGACGTGAACATGCGAACGCGTTCACAGAGTTAAACGATCCAATCGACCAAAAAGAGCGCTTTGAAGCCCAATTAAAAGAGCGTGAAGCAGGAAACGACGAAGCACACATGATGGATGAAGACTTTATAGAAGCACTTGAATACGGAATGCCGCCAACAGGTGGTTTAGGTATCGGTGTGGATCGTCTGGTTATGCTATTAACAAATTCTCCATCTATTCGTGATGTCTTATTATTCCCGCTTATGCGTCATCGTGACTAATCGAAGAAAAAAGGGGATGTCTACGAAAGGTAGAGCATCCCCTTAATTATTTTTTAATTGAAGTGTTTTTGTTTTCTAAAATATAATAAATTCACGTTCATATTATCTATAGTGAAACCTAATAAAATCCCATGATTACAGTATTTTTCTTACATCTTTCAATAACTGACTATCAGGAAAAATTTTTTATTAAAAAAATATAAAAATACTATTGCATCCTTTTTTGAAAGGTGCTATATTAATACTCGTTGCTACGATGTAACAAAGCAACGAACAAAAAAATAAAAAAAGTTGTTGACACAACGGATCGAATGTTATATATTATAAAAGTCGCTGTCAAAAAGGCGGTGGCAATTGATCCTTGAAAACTAAACAAAACGAAGCGTCAATGTCAATGAATTTGAGTCTTTCTATCAAACTTTTTCGGAGAGTTTGATCCTGGCTCAGGACGAACGCTGGCGGCGTGC
>JACDOC010000020.1 GCA_017656295.1 Bacillus sp. (in: firmicutes)
TCATTTGTTGAGCGTTCTAACGTTCCCTCAACAAATGAGGGGGTTAAATTTTGCCCACAATAATTTTACTCATACTTACACCTGGATTAGTTGTCATAAAACACTTGCCATAAATATAAACCACAGGCTGGCGCGGTCTTCCCGGCAAGCTCTCTATTTTTCCCTTCTAAAATTCTCGGAATATCACTTGCGTATTTTTTTCCACTTCCTACTTCGAGCAATGTCCCAACAATAATTCGTACCATATTATATAAAAAGCCGTTACCGATAAATTGAAACACCAAACCTTTTTCCTCTTCCCAAATGCGAATTTGTTCGATCGTTCTTACTTTGTCTTCGATTTCCGTTTTCGCTGAACAGAAGCTCGTAAAATCGTGTGTACCGATTAAATACGTACTTGCTTCGACCATCGCATTGAGGTTAAGAGGATAAGGATAATGATATTCGTAATGGTGTTTAAAAGGGTCACGCTCTTTCTGTTGATACACCAAATAACGATATTCCTTTCCCATTGCAGAAAAACGAGCATGGAAGTCCATGGATACTTGTTGGACGGACTGTACAGCAATATCCGTTGGTAAGAGACCGTTTAATACTTTTGGCCATTTTTCTAAAGGAATGGGAAGTGGTGAATCAAAATGAATGACTTGCCCTTTCGCATGGACGCCAGCATCTGTCCGACCAGAGCCGACAACAGAAATAGGCTCGCCCTTATGGAGAGTGGAAAGGGCCTTTTCTAATTCTCCTTGAACCGTTCGACCAGTTGGCTGGATTTGATACCCGCTAAAACGGGACCCGTCGTAGGATATAATGGCTTTGTATCGATACATATTGTCCACTCCATTACGTCCGTAACATAAAAAGAATGAAGGCTAAAACGGCTAACGTGATGAGTGCTACCGAATCTGTCCATTTCCACTGTAATTGCCGATATTTGGTCCGTCCTTCTCCCCCTCGATAACCGCGTGCTTCCATCGCAACGGCTAACTCTTCCGCTCGTTTAAACGAACTGACGAAAAGGGGAATAAGCAATGGAACTATGGCCTTCAATCGGTCTTTGATCGAGCCGTGTGTAAAATCCGCCCCTCTTGCGACTTGTGCTTTCATAATTTTTTCCGTTTCTTGCATAAGCGTTGGAATGAACCGGAGAGAAATGGACATCATTAATGCTAATTCATGAACAGGAAATTTCCATCGTTTGAAATAGCCTAACAAGCTCTCTAAGCCATCCGTGATGGAAATCGGTGACGTGGTTAACGTAAGTAAAGAAGTGACGAGAATAAGTAATAAAAATCGTAATGAAATAAAGATCCCTTGTCTGATTCCTTCTTCGTAAAACGTTAACCAGCCCCATTGAAAAACAACTTCCCCTTGTTTTGTAAAAAACAAATGAAGAATAAACGTAAATAAAATTAACCATAATATTGGCTTAAGCCCATTTAAAATGAATTTGACCGGTATATTAGATAAAAATAATAGCAAAAACGTATAGAATGTTAACAAACCATAGGTTACAACATTGTTCGCTAAAAAAACGACGGCAATATAGAAAAACACAAACAGTAATTTCGAGCGAGGATCCAACCGATGCACAATCGAATCAGAAGGTACATAACGTCCAAAAATCATTTTGTCCATCATCGTCCGTTCCCCCCCATCCAACGTTGAATTTCTTCCGCTAGTTGTTCGATGGAAAGGCACCGGGTATTCAATTGGATTCCCAGCTTCTTCTCTAATTGATATTGGAACCGAACGACATCAGGTACGTCTAATCCAAGCTGGAGAAGTTCTTCTGGCGAATGGAAGATTTCCGTTGGAGTTCCCCGCTTATGAATGGTTCCCTTGTGCATAATAATAATTTCATCGGCATACTTCGCCGCATCCTCCATACTATGAGTGACTAAAACAGTTGACAAACGTTCCTCTTGATGTAACCGGTAAAACATGTCCATAATGTCTTTTCGACCTTTTGGGTCCAGTCCAGCTGTCGGTTCATCAAGAACGAGGACGTTCGGTTTCATTGCTAACACACCAGCAATAGCCACCCGTCTCATTTGACCACCGGATAACTCAAAAGGGGATTTAGACAACAAATCTTCCGATAAACCAACAAGTTCAATAGCTTTTCGAGCTCGCTTTCTCGCTTCGTCTTCCGATACCCCAAAGTTCATCGGGCCAAAACAAATATCTTTTTCTACGGTTTCTTCAAAAAGTTGGTGTTCAGGAAACTGAAACACAATCCCGACTTTTTGACGAACTTGACGGATTTGGCGTTCTTTTTTTCCTGCTTGAATGTTCGTATCTCCTATGGTGACCGTTCCTTTTGTCGGTTGCAATAAGGCGTTTAAATGTTGAATGAGCGTTGATTTGCCAGATCCTGTATGCCCGATTACCGCTAAATACGTTCCATGAGGGATGTCCAAATCAATATCGTAGATGGCTCGTCGTTCGAACGGTGTTCCCACTTGATAGCGATACTCTACTTGCTGCAATGTAATGTCCATAACTCATTCACCAACTCTTCTTCGTTCATCAATTGTGATGAAACAGAAATTCCTTTTTCTTGGAGCGCTTTTCTAAGTTTCACGGCAAACGGAATATCCAACCCTAACTCTACTAATTGTTCATCGAGCCCAAAAATCTCTTTTGGTCCCCCTTCTGAAAAGACTTTTCCACCATTCATCACAATTACTCGATCCGCTTTTACAGCTTCTTCTAAATCATGAGTGATGGAAATGACGGTTAATTGATAGCGCTCTTTTAATGTTTTTACCGTTTCAATCACTTCTGCCCTTCCCTTTGGATCTAACATGGAAGTCGCTTCATCCAATAAAATGATAGAGGGGCGTAATGCTAGAACACTTGCAATTGCAACACGCTGCTTTTGTCCGCCTGACAGATGGTGTGGCTCTTGATTAAGAAATTGTTCCATTTTCACATGTTTAAGTGCTTCTATTACACGATTGACCATTTCTTCACGGGGAATTCCCTGATTTTCCAAACCAAAAGCCACATCATCTTCTACGGTTGTTCCAACAAATTGATTATCTGGATTTTGAAACACCATCCCAATATGTTTTCTTATTTCCCATATATTTTGTTCATTCAACTCATATCCACAAACTTCTACCGAACCTTTTTGCGGAAAGTGAAGGCCGTTCAGCATTTTCGCTAACGTCGATTTACCTGAACCGTTATGACCGACCAATGCTACCCACTCTCCGGCAAATACATCAAACGTAACATTTTCTAACGCATAGCCTTCTTGACCGGGATATTGAAAATAAACGTTTTTTACAGATATGAGCTTCTCCACTTGAAGTTCCTCCTCTCAACTCAATCCTCTCTTCTCTACTCCACTCTTGAAAAAAGGTGTACATATAAAAAAAGCCTGCACCCCTTTTCTAAGAAAAGCGTATACTTTTCTTATCATCGACTCCCAATGTATGGGACGGAAAAGAGGTGCATGGAGCTAGACGAGTCATGTAGTCATGCTCATCATAACGCTCTAACTTTTAAGACGATAGAGAAAAAGGGCATAGAATCAGTTATAAATAACTGTCCCGCCCTTGTTGTTGATCTAAAGATGTATCATTACACTAATTCAATGATAACCATTGGCGCACCGTCACCGCGGCGTGGACCAAGTTTCATAATGCGAGTGTAACCACCTTGACGCTCAGCGTAGCGTGGAGCGATTTCACTAAATAATTTTTGAAGTGCATCTTGTCCATTCTCTTCGTTCGCTACTTCTTTACGGATGAAAGCAGCTGCTTGACGACGAGCATGTAGGTCTCCACGTTTACCAAGAGTAATCATTTTTTCAACAACTGAGCGTAATTCTTTCGCACGAGCTTCAGTCGTTTCAATGCGCTCATTGATGATAAGGTCAGTTGTTAAGTCACGTAATAACGCTTTACGTTGAGCGCTTGTACGTCCTAACTTTCTGTAAGACATGAAGGTTCCCTCCTTTGTTGAAATCATTGTTACGAACTTTTCGGGCCTTACGCGGAAAGATAATTAGTCTTCTTTACGTAAGCTTAATCCAAGTTCTTCTAGTTTTGATTTAACTTCCTCTAATGATTTACGTCCTAAGTTACGTACTTTCATCATATCTTCTTCTGTTTTGTTCGCTAATTCTTGAACCGTATTAATACCAGCACGCTTCAAGCAGTTATAAGAACGTACAGAAAGATCAAGTTCTTCGATCGTCATTTCAAGAACTTTTTCTTTTTGGTCTTCTTCTTTTTCGACCATAATTTCAGCATTTTGTGCTTCATCAGTTAGTCCAACGAAGATGTTTAAGTGCTCTGTTAAAATTTTCGCACCTAAGGCAACAGCTTCTTTTGGACCGATGCTACCATCTGTCCACACGTCTAATGATAGCTTATCATAGTTGGTCATTTGGCCTACACGAGTATTTTCAACTTGATAGTTTACTCGAGAGACTGGTGTGAAAATGGAGTCGATTGGGATAACGCCGATCGGATGATCCTCTCGTTTATTTTGATCTGCTGGAGTGTAGCCACGTCCTCGCTTCGCAGTTAATCGCATACGTAAATGGCCATTTGACGCAAGAGTCGCAATGTGTAAATCAGGATTTAAAATTTCCACATCGCTATCATGCGTAATATCAGCAGCAGTTACAACTCCTTCACCCTGCACATCAATTTCAAGCGTCTTCTCTTCATCAGAATATATTTTTAATGCTAGTTTTTTAATATTTAAAATAATAGACGTTACATCTTCTACGACGCCTTCAATTGTTGAGAACTCATGCAGTACTCCATCTATTTGAATAGATGTGACAGCGGCACCTGGGAGTGAGGATAATAGGATACGACGTAAGGAGTTACCCAAAGTTGTACCATATCCACGCTCAAGTGGTTCTACGACGAATTTCCCGTAAGTGGCATCATCGCTGATCTCAACCGTTTCAATTTTTGGTTTTTCAATTTCGATCATTCAAATTTACCCTCCTTCAAAACGTCGAAACCCCGGCTAGACCGTTCTCAGGCTTCGCCTAACCGAAATTCCCCCATGTTTACGTTCCCGTTTGTGCACAACAACTGGATTAAAACTTCTTCTGTATAAAGTTTACCATCATATCCCATTATCGCCACGGATATGAATCTTTATACAGAAAAATTAAACACGGCGACGTTTTGGTGGACGGCATCCATTGTGTGGAACTGGTGTTACGTCTTTGATTGAAGTCACTTCAAGACCAGCAGCTTGAAGCGCACGAATTGCTGCTTCACGTCCTGCACCAGGACCTTTTACAGTTACTTCAAGAGACTTCATACCATGCTCCATAGATGCTTTTGCTGCTGCTTCTGCTGCCATTTGCGCTGCGAAAGGAGTAGATTTACGAGAACCTTTGAAACCAAGCGCACCAGCACTAGACCAAGCAATCGCATTTCCATGAACGTCTGTAATAGTAACGATTGTATTGTTGAAAGTTGAACGAATGTGTGCAATACCTGTTTCAATATTCTTTTTCACACGGCGCTTACGAGTGTTTGTTTTACGTGCCATTCTTTAAGCAACCTCCTTTACCGATTATTTTTTCTTGTTCGCTACAGTCTTACGAGGACCTTTGCGTGTACGAGCGTTGTTTTTCGTATTTTGACCGCGTACTGGTAAACCACGACGGTGACGAATACCACGATAGCATCCGATCTCCATTAGACGCTTGATGTTTAGAGACACTTCACGACGAAGGTCACCTTCTACTTTAAGCTTGTCAACGATATCACGGATTTTACCAAGTTCCTCTTCTGTTAAATCACGAACACGAGTATCCTCAGATACACCTGCTTCAGCTAAGATTTTTTTCGCCGTTGGACGACCAATACCATAGATGTAAGTTAAAGAAATTACAACACGTTTGTCACGTGGGATATCAACACCTGCAATACGAGCCATTGTAAAAACGCACCTCCTTCAAAATTAACCTTGTTTTTGTTTGTGTTTAGGATTTTCACAGATAACCATTACTTTACCTTTTCTACGAATAACTTTACATTTCTCGCAGATTGGTTTTACTGATGGTCTTACTTTCATCTTGTTCTAACCTCCTTAGTAGTACGGAGTGCTAATATTATTTATAACGGTACGTAATTCTTCCGCGTGTTAAATCATACGGAGAAAGCTCAACAGTAACTTTGTCTCCTGGTAAAATGCGAATAAAGTGCATGCGGATTTTACCAGATACGTGAGCAAGAACTGTATGACCATTTTCTAATTCTACCTTAAACATAGCGTTTGGCAAAGTTTCAACTACTGTGCCTTCCACTTCGATAACATCGTCTTTCGCCATCGAACTCGTCTCCCTTCTTCACATCTTCCAAGACTTCATTCAAAAACTTTGCTAAAGCAAATCTGAGCTTCCCATTAGTGACTCGCCCAGTTTCTTGAATACTGCTCTGAACTTCAGGAGAAACATAGTCAATACATTCAAGATGTTGAATGTTTTTCTTTTTCGGGCGATCAAACTTTCGTTTGTCACCATCGGCAATCAGAACAAACCGTTCATCAAGATGACCAACGACTACACCATATTGCCCAGCATCGCGTCCTTTTTTGATCAACACAAATTGACCTATTTGAGGACGTGGATCTTCGTTCAAATATATCACCTTCACTTAGGCTTGGGTTAAAATTTCGTAACCATCATCCGTAATGGCTACCGTATGCTCAAAATGAGCACACATTTTTCCATCAACCGTTACTACAGTCCAGTTATCAGGAAGTGTACGGACATAACGGCTTCCTGCATTCACCATCGGTTCAATAGCGAGTACCATTCCGGGCTTTAAACGTGGTCCTTTATTTGGAGGACCGTAATGAGGAATTTGTGGATCCTCATGTAAGTCTTGACCAATTCCGTGACCAACATACTCACGGACAATTGAAAAGCCGTTTGCTTCCACATACGTTTGAATCGCATGGGAGATGTTCGAAAGGCGCGCGCCCGGTTTTGCTTCTTTCAGACCACGATAGAGGGATTCTTCGGTCACCTCAAGTAGTCTTTGTGTTTCTTCATCTATTTGACCAACTGGGTACGTCCAAGCAGAATCGCCATGGTACCCGTTGTATTTTGCGCCGATATCAATGGAGATGATATCTCCCTCTTTCAATACGCGATCTCCAGGAATTCCGTGGACAAGTTCATTGTTCACAGAAGCACAAATGCTGCCACGAAAACCATTATACCCTTTAAAAGAAGGAATTGCACCATGTTGTCGAATAAATTTCTCAGCAATTGCATCGAGTTCTTTTGTTGTAATACCCGGTTGGATATACTTTTGCAATTCCTTATGGGTTAAGGCTACAATCCGACCTGCTTCGCGCATAATGTCAATTTCTCGAGGGGTTTTGCAAATGATCATTATTTTAATCCCCCAAGCAATTCGTTAACGTCGGCAAACACTTTGTCAATTTCTTGCTGACCATTAATTGTACGTAAATAACCTTTTTCTTGATAGAAATCTAACAATGGTTGCATTTGCTTGATGTTTACGTCTAAGCGGTTTTGAACAGTTTCTTCATTATCATCTGCACGTTGATAAAGCTCACCGCCACAACGATCGCAAATGCCTTCTTTTGTCGGTGGATTAAATACGAGATGGTACGTAGCACCACATTCTTTACAAATGCGACGACCTGTTAGACGTTCCATTAAAATCTCTTTGTCCACGTCGATGTGAAGAACATAATCAATCGATTTGTTCAGTTCTTGTAACATGTTTTCTAAAGCTTCTGCTTGTGCTACCGTTCTTGGAAAGCCGTCAAGCAAGAAACCTTTTTGACAGTCGTCTTTGCTTAAGCGCTCACGAACGATGCCAATTGTTACTTCGTCTGGGACAAGTTCACCTTTATCCATGAACGATTTTGCCTTTAATCCTAACTCCGTGCCCTCTTTAATAGCTGCACGAAACATATCACCAGTTGAAATATGAGGGATCCCGTATTCTTCTACGATTTTTTCAGCTTGGGTGCCTTTTCCTGCACCAGGAAGCCCCATTAATACTAAATTCACTCGTATTCCCCCTCAGTCTGAAAGTAGGTTTTAGGAACATAAATTGTTCCCAAAACCGTTATTACTTAATGAACCCTTTATAGTGGCGTTTCACAAGCTGTGCTTCCAATTGCTTCATTGTTTCTAGAGCTACCCCGACAACGATGAGTAAGCTCGTTCCACCAATTTGAGCAGCTGGTGGTAATTTCGCAAATGTAATAAAGAAAACAGGAAGCACGGAAACAACTGCTAAGAAAATCGAACCTACAAACGTTAAACGATATAACACGCGAGTTAAATACTCTTGAGTGTTTTTACCAGGTCGGATACCTGGAATATATCCACCTTGCTTCTTCAAGTTTTCCGCCATTTGTTCCGGATTTACCTGAATAAATGCATAGAAATAGGTGAATGCAATAATTAAAGCAATGTAAAGAATCATCCCAACTGGTTTGGTGTAGTCAAACACATACAGGATAAAGTCTGTAACCTCATTTTGTCCGAAAAACGATGCAATCGTTTGTGGAGTAATGATAAATGAAATCGCAAAGATGACTGGAATAACTCCTGCTGCGTTAACTTTTAACGGAAGGTGAGTCGATTGACCACCAACAGGGTTGCGATTCACTAAACGTTTCGCATACTGAATCGGAATTTTACGTAAAGCTTGCTGGACAAATATAACTCCAACAGTAATGGCAATCACAGCAAGTACAATCAGGGCTAAGAAAACAATGCGCATAAATAATTGTTCGCCTGCCCCTTCAATTTGCTGTGCATAAATTTGGTTCACCGCTTGTGGAATTCCGGCAACGATACCAGCGAAGATAATGATGGAAATGCCGTTTCCAACACCATTAGCTGTAATTTGCTCACCTAACCACATAAGAAAAGCCGTACCTGCAGTTAGAACAAGCGCAATTAAAAGGTACGTATCGAAGCCTGGATCCTTAATTAATAATCCACCAGCAAAGCGGTTGAAACCATATGACATGGCTAAAGCTTGAATGAAGCCTAAAATAATGGTGAAATAGCGGGTAAACTGAGCTAACTTTCTTCTTCCAACTTCACCTTGTTTCGACCATTCCGTAAATTTCGGTACAACATCCATTTGAAGTAATTGAACAATAATGGATGCTGTAATGTAAGGCATAATTCCCATCGCGAAGATGGAGAAGTTGAATAGGGCGCCGCCTCCAAAAATATTTAAGAATCCAAAGAGGCCAGCGTCATCTTGCATTTTTAAAATATCCGCATTTACGTTTGGAACCGGAATGAATGCTCCGATACGAAATACAACGAGCATTAATAAGGTGAAGATAATTTTTTTTCTTATGTCGCCCACGCGCATAAAATTGGAGATCGTCTGGAACATTAAATCACCTCAGTTGTACCGCCAGCAGCTTCAATTGCCTCTTTTGCAGCAGAAGAGAATTTATGAGCTTTTACAGTAAGCTTCTTCTCGATGTTACCTTTTGCAAGAATTTTAATTCCTGCTTTTTCTTTGCTTACTACGCCAGTTTCAATTAGAAGTTCTGGAGTAACTTCTGTTCCGTCCTCAAAGCGATTTAATGCATCAAGGTTAACGATCGCATATTCTTTACGGTTGATGTTTGTGAAACCACGTTTTGGTAAACGACGGAATAAAGGAGTTTGACCACCTTCAAAACCAGGACGAACACCGCCGCCAGAACGAGCGTTTTGTCCTTTTTGACCACGGCCTGAAGTTTTACCGTTACCAGAACCGATACCACGACCTACACGATTACGTTTTTTACGAGAACCTTCAGCAGGTTTTAGTTCATGAAGTTTCATGTCGGCACCTCCTTATTGAAGAAAATAAAATTAGATTTCTTTTACAGTAACTAAGTGAGACACTTTGTTGATCATACCACGGATTGCCGCGTTATCATTGTGCTCAACCGTTTGATGCAATTTACGTAAGCCAAGAGCTTTAACTGTTTCACGTTGGTCTTTCGGACGACCAATTACGCTACGAGTGAGGGTAATTGCTAATTTTTTCGCCATTGTTATCCCTCCTTATCCTAACAGTTCTTCCACGGATTTACCACGTAATTTCGCTACGTCCTCAGCACGTTTTAATTGTTTTAATCCGTCCATAGTTGCACGAACCATGTTAATAGGTGTATTAGATCCTAAAGATTTAGAAAGGATATCTTGAACACCCGCTAATTCAAGCACCGCACGTACAGGACCACCTGCGATAACTCCAGTACCGGCAGAAGCAGGTTTCATGAAGATTTCACCTGCACCAAAGTGACCGATTACTTCGTGTGGAATTGTTGTACCTACGATAGGTACTTCGATTAAATTTTTCTTAGCATCTTCAATAGCTTTACGAATTGCATCAGGTACCTCTTGCGCTTTACCAGTACCGAAACCTACGTGACCGTTTTTGTCACCTACAACTACTAGCGCAGAGAAACGGAAACGACGTCCACCTTTAACTACCTTTGCAACACGGTTAACAGTAACTACGCGTTCTTCTAATTCAAGTTTGCTAGGATCAATGCGACGCATCTTTGTTGTCCCTCCTTTATCCATTAAAATTGTAGACCGTTCTCACGAGCAGCTTCAGCTAATGCTTTTACACGACCATGATATAAATATCCGCCGCGGTCAAATACAACACTTGTGAAACCTTTTTCTACCGCACGTTTAGCAACAAGCTCACCAACTTTTTTCGCTGCTTCCACGTTACCAGTAGATTCTAAATCAAACTCTTTATCTAAAGTAGATGCGCTAACTAATGTTACACCGTTTACATCGTCAATTAACTGCGCGTAAATGTGTTTGTTAGAACGGAAAACGTTTAGACGAGGACGAGTAGCCGTTCCGCTTAACTTCGCACGAACACGAGCATGTCTTTTTTTGCGAACTTTGTTTTTATCTGGCTTGATAATCATTTGGGTCACTCCTTTCTTCTACCTATGCGGCATTATTTACCTGTTTTACCTTCTTTACGACGTACATATTCACCTTCGTAACGAATACCTTTACCTTTGTAAGGCTCTGGCGGACGAACGTCACGAATGTTAGCTGCTAAAGCACCAACACGTTCTTTGTCTACACCTTTAACAACTACTTTTGTGTTAGAAGGTACTTCGATTTCAAGACCTTCTTCAGGCTCGATTTCAACTGGATGAGAGTAACCTACGTTCAATACAAGTTTCTTACCTTGCTTTTGAGCACGGTAACCAACCCCGATTAGCTCAAGGGATTTTTCGAAGCCTTTAGAAACACCCTCGATCATGTTTGCGATTATCGCACGAGTTGTTCCGTGTAGTGCACGATGTTCCTTAACGTCAGATGGACGAGAAACTGTTACGATGTTATCTTGTACTTCAATTTTCATGTCACGGTTAAATGTACGAGTTAGTTCACCTTTAGGGCCTTTAACAGTTACAGTGGCACCTTCAACTGTAACTGTTACGCCAGAAGGAATTTCAATAGGTTTTTTACCTACGCGAGACATTCCTTGCACCTCCATTCATGTCTAAAATATTACCAAACGTAAGCTAAAACTTCGCCGCCTACTTGCTTCGCACGTGCTTCTTTGTCAGTTAAAACACCTTGAGAAGTAGACACGATTGCAATTCCAAGACCGTTAAGTACTTTTGGAATTTCGTTTGATTTCGCGTATACACGTAAACCTGGTTTACTAATACGTTTTAATCCAGTAATTACACGCTCGTTGTTTGGACCGTATTTTAGGAAAATACGAATGATACCTTGCTTGTTGTCTTCAATATATTCAACGTCACGGATGAACCCTTCACGTTTAAGGATTTCTGCGATTTGTTTTTTGATATTAGAAGCAGGAACCTCTAATGACTCGTGACGAACCATGTTCGCATTGCGGATACGAGTAAGCATATCTGCGATTGGATCTGTCATTACCATATTTAATTTACCTCCTTCCCAAACTTGGGTTTTACCAGCTAGCTTTTTTCACGCCAGGAATTTGTCCTTTATATGCAAGTTCGCGGAAACAAATACGGCAAAGTTTAAATTTACGCATTACAGCATGTGGACGACCGCAGCGTTCGCAGCGTGTATATGCACGTACTTTAAACTTTGGCGTACGTTTTTGTTTCGCAATCATTGATTTTTTAGCCACGTTTTCGCCTCCCTTATATCGATTACTTTTGGAATGGCATTCCTAATAGAGTTAATAACTCACGAGCTTCTTCGTCAGTTTTAGCAGTAGTAACGATTACGATGTCCATACCACGTACTTTGCTTACTTTATCGTAATCGATTTCTGGGAAGATTAGCTGTTCTTTAATACCTAAAGTGTAGTTACCGCGTCCGTCAAACGCTTTTTTAGATACACCACGGAAGTCACGAACACGTGGAAGAGAAACAGAAATAAGTTTGTCCAAGAATTCGTACATACGCTCTCCACGAAGAGTTACTTTCGCACCGATTGGCATACCTTCACGAAGGCGGAAACCTGCAATAGATTTTTTCGCGCGAGTAACTACTGGTTTTTGACCTGTGATAAGAGAAAGCTCCTCCACAGCCATGTCTAACGCTTTAGCGTTTTGAACAGCGTCACCTACACCCATGTTTACAACAATTTTTTCGATTTTTGGTACTTCCATTACAGATTTATAGTTAAACTTGCTCATAAGAGCTGGAGTAATTTCTTTAAGATATTTTTCTTTAAGGCGGTTCATTAGAATACCTCCCTTCATCAACAGACTTATTTATCTAGAACTTCACCTGATTTTTTCGCTACGCGTACTTTTTTACCGTCCACTACTTTGTAACCAACACGAGTTGGTTCACCTGTTTTCGGATCAAGTGGCATTACGTTAGAAACATGAATCGGCGCTTCTTGGCTAATGATGCCACCTTGTGGATTTGCTTGAGAAGGTTTTGCATGCTTTTTAACGATGTTTACACCTTCAACTAATACGCGATCTTTTTTAGGGAAAGCTTTTAAAATTACGCCCGTTTTCCCTTTATCTTTACCTGAGATGACCATTACTTTGTCGCCTTTTTTAACATGCATTTCGTTCGCACCTCCTTGAATGGTCCTTACCTTTTATTCAATTAAAGAACTTCTGGAGCTAAAGATACAATTTTCATGAAATCTTTTTCACGAAGTTCACGAGCAACTGGTCCGAAAATACGAGTTCCGCGTGGGCTCTTATCGTCACGGATGATCACACATGCGTTTTCATCGAAACGGATGTAAGAGCCGTCAGAACGACGAACACCACGTTTAGTACGAACCACAACGGCTTTAACAACGTCACCTTTTTTAACAACGCCACCTGGTGTTGCTTGTTTTACTGTAGCAACGATGATGTCACCGATGTTTGCAGTTTTGCGGCCAGAGCCACCAAGAACTTTAATTGTTAACACTTCACGCGCACCAGAGTTATCAGCAACTTTTAAACGTGATTCTTGTTGAATCATTGACGTTACCTCCCTTCGGAATCAACCTATATCCGATCCATTAGATAATAACAGCTTTTTCTACGATTTCAACTAGACGGAAACGTTTTGTTGCAGAAAGTGGGCGAGTTTCCATGATACGTACAATATCGCCTACTTTTGCTTGGTTTAGCTCGTCATGAGCTTTGAATTTTTTTGAGTATTTTACGCGTTTTCCGTAAATTGGATGCTTTTTGTAAGTTTCAACAAGAACTGTAATCGTTTTGTCCATTTTATCGGAAACGACACGTCCTGTGTAAACTTTACGTTGGTTGCGTTCACTCATTGTGCGAACCTCCTCTCAATTATCGATTGTTTACGCCGATCTCTCTTTCACGAATAACAGTTTTCATACGTGCAATCGCTTTGCGCACTTCGCGAATACGAGCTGTATTTTCAAGCTGACCAGTCGCTAATTGAAAGCGAAGGTTGAATAGCTCTTCTTTTAACGCTTTAACTTTTTGTTCAATTTCGGCAGTGGTTAGTTCACGAATTTCTTTAGCTTTCATTTGATTCACCACCAATTTCTTCTCGTTTTACAAACTTACACTTTACAGGAAGTTTGTGGGATGCAAGACGAAGTGCTTCACGAGCTACTTCTTCAGAAACGCCTGCTACTTCGAACATTACTTTACCAGGCTTAACAACTGCTACCCAACCTTCTGGAGCACCTTTACCGGAACCCATGCGTACTTCAAGCGGTTTAGCAGTGAATGGTTTGTGTGGGAAAATTTTGATCCACACTTTACCGCCACGTTTCATATAACGAGTCATCGCACGACGAGCTGCCTCGATTTGGCGGTTTGTTACCCAAGCTGCATCAAGAGCTTGTAATCCGAATTCGCCGAATGTAACGTTAGTGTCACCTTTTGCACGACCGCTTAATTTTGCGCGGTGTTGACGACGATATTTCACGCGTTTAGGCATTAACATAATTATTTGCCTCCTTCCTCAGTTTTCTTCTTAGTAGGAAGGACTTCTCCACGATAAATCCATACTTTCACGCCAAGTTTACCGTAAGTTGTGTCCGCTTCAGCATGAGCGTAGTCGATGTCAGCGCGAAGAGTATGAAGTGGAACCGTTCCTTCACTATAGTGTTCAGAACGAGCGATATCTGCACCACCAAGACGACCAGATACCATTGTCTTAATACCTTTCGCACCTGCGCGCATTGCACGTTGGATCGCTTGTTTTTGTGCGCGACGGAAAGATACACGGTTTTCTAATTGACGAGCAATGTTTTCTGCAACTAATTTAGCATCTAAATCAGCTTTTTTAATTTCAACGATGTTAATATGAACACGTTTGCCTGTTAATTGGTTAAGTGCTTTACGAAGTGCTTCAACTTCTGTACCACCTTTACCAATAACCATACCAGGCTTAGCAGTATGAATAGTGATGTTAATACGATTTGCCGCACGTTCGATTTCTACACGAGATACAGAAGCGTCAGCTAAGCGTTTCGCGATATATTCACGAATTTTAAGGTCTTCGTGTAAAAGATCTGCGAAATCTTTCTCAGCGTACCATTTAGATTCCCAATCACGGATAATACCGATACGCAGACCGATTGGATGTACTTTTTGACCCACGAATTATCCCTCCTTCTTTTCTGATACCACGATAGTGATGTGGCTTGTGCGCTTGTTGATTTGGCTCGCACGACCCATTGCACGTGGGCGGAAGCGTTTTAAAGTTGGACCTTCGTTTACATAAGCTTCAGTAATTACTAAGTTGTTTACGTCCATATCGTAGTTATGCTCTGCGTTCGCAACTGCAGATTTAAGTACTTTTTCTACAATTGGAGAAGCAGCTTTTGGAGTGTGACGTAAGATAGCAACTGCTTCACCTACTTGCTTTCCTCGAATTAAATCTACAACTAAACGAGCTTTACGAGGAGCAATACGAACTGTTCTAGCAACAGCTTTAGCTTGCATTAGGATGCCCTCCCCTCATTAGCGTTTTGTTTTCTTGTCGTCACTAGCGTGACCTTTGTAAGTACGAGTAGGCGCGAATTCACCAAGTTTGTGACCTACCATATCTTCAGTAATGTACACAGGAACATGTTTACGTCCATCGTACACAGCAATAGTATGACCGATGAACTGTGGAAAGATCGTAGAACGACGAGACCAAGTTTTAATTACTTGTTTGCTGCCAGTTTCGTTTAACTTTTCGATCTTTTTCATTAAATGTTCATCAACAAAAGGTCCTTTTTTCAAGCTGCGACCCATAATTGAACCTCCCTTCGTGATTGCTCTACGGTTCGCTTACTGAACCGTAGTACAATCCCGTTATTTTTTACGACGACGTACGATAAATTTATCAGACTTGTTATTCTTCTTACGAGTTTTGAATCCAAGAGTTGGTTTACCCCATGGAGTCATTGGTGACTTACGTCCGATAGGAGCACGTCCTTCACCACCACCGTGAGGGTGATCGACAGGGTTCATAACAGAACCACGAACTGTAGGACGTTTACCTAACCAACGAGCACGTCCTGCTTTACCAATTGTGATAAGTTCGTGTTGCTCGTTACCTACTTGACCTACTGTCGCACGGCAAGTAGCAAGAATCATACGAACTTCACCAGAAGTTAAGCGAACAAGTACATATTTACCTTCTTTACCAAGGACTTGTGCAGACGCACCTGCAGAACGTACTAGTTGTCCACCTTTACCTGGTTTTAACTCAATGTTGTGAATTACTGTACCTACAGGAATGTTTGCAAGTGGTAATGCGTTACCTACTTTAATGTCTGCATCTGGACCAGACATTACTTCCATACCAACTTTTAAACCTTTTGGAGCGATGATGTAACGTTTTTCACCATCAACATAGTTAATTAACGCAATGTTTGCTGAACGGTTTGGATCGTACTCGATTGTGGCAACGCGTCCTGGTATACCATCTTTATCACGCTTGAAGTCGATGATACGGTATTGACGCTTATGACCGCCACCTTGATGACGAACAGTTAACTTACCTTGGTTGTTGCGGCCGCCTTTCTTTTTAAGAGGCGCAAGTAATGATTTCTCTGGCTTATCAGTAGTAATTTCAGCGAAATCAGAAACTGTCATGCCGCGACGACCATTAGAGGTAGGTTTGTATTTTTTGATCGCCATTTCTTTTTCCCTCCTCTTCTAATTAAATCATTATACTTCAAAGAATTCGATTTCTTTGCTATCTGGAGTTAAAGTAACAATTGCTTTACGACGCTTGTTAGTGTAACCAGCGTAACGTCCCATACGCTTGAACTTACCTTTGTAGTTCATGATGTTTACTTTGGCAACTTTTACACCGAAAATTTCTTCAACAGCGTCTTTCACCTGTGTTTTGTTAGCTTTTACGTCAACTTCGAACGTATATTTTTTCTCAGCAGTTAATTCCATAGAACGTTCAGTGATGACGGGGCGCTTAATGATATCTCGTGCATCCATTATCCAAGCACCTCCTCTACTTTTTCGACCGCTGCTTTCGTCATGATTAGTTTATCATGACCTAAAACATCAAGTACGTTAATTCCGCTAGCTTCTACTACTGTTACACCAGGGATGTTACGTGCAGAAAGTGCTACGTTTTCATCTAATCCATCCATAACTACTAGCGCTTTAGTGTTCACAGATAAGTTCTTTAACATGTTAGCAAATTCTTTCGTTTTTGGTGCATCGAAAGAAAGTGCTTCAAGAACTAAAATGTTCTCTTCTAATACTTTTGTAGAAAGCGCTGATTTAATTGCTAAACGGCGTACTTTTTTAGGTAACTTGTAGCTGTAGCTACGAGGAACTGGACCGAATACAGTACCACCACCACGCCATTGTGGAGAACGGATAGATCCGTGACGTGCGCGACCAGTACCTTTTTGACGCCATGGTTTGCGTCCGCCGCCGCTTACTTCAGCACGATTTTTAACTTTATGTGTTCCTTGACGTAAGGAAGCACGTTGCATAACTACTGCTTCAAATAGTACATGTTTATTTGGCTCGATACCAAATACGGAATCTTTCAGTTCGATTTCACCAACTTGAGATCCACTTTGGTTATATAAAGCTACTTTTGGCATTCCTTTGTTCCTCCTTTCCTAAGAAGTCTTTATTTTGCTTTTACCGCACTTTTAATTTTAAGTAATGCCTTTTTCGGACCTGGAACATTCCCTTTTACTAAAAGTAGGTTGCGTTCAGCATCTACTTTTACGATTTGAAGGTTTTGAATAGTAACTTTTTCTCCACCCATACGTCCAGGCAATTCTTTAGACTTGAATACACGGTTTGGAGCAATAGGTCCCATTGAACCAGGACGACGATGATAACGAGAACCGTGTGACATAGGTCCACGAGATTGTCCATGGCGTTTAATTGCACCTTGGAAACCTTTACCTTTAGAAATACCTGTTACATCTACGATATCGCCTTCAGCGAAAATATCTACTTTAACCTCTTGACCAACTTCATACTCATCTAAGTTTACACCACGAATTTCACGAATGAAGCGCTTAGGAGCAGTATTCGCTTTTGCTACGTGACCTTTTTCAGGTTTGTTCGCAAGCTTTTCACGCTTGTCTTCGAAGCCAAGTTGGATCGCTTCATAACCGTCGTTCTCAATTGTTTTCTTTTGAAGAACAACGTTTGGAGTAGCTTCGATAACCGTTACAGGAATAAGGTCACCGTTTTCAGTGAATACTTGCGTCATTCCGATCTTTCTTCCTAAGATTCCTTTGGTCATGAGTCACACCTCCTAAATGTTTGCTTTTTATTCATTAAAGTTTGATTTCAATGTCAACACCAGACGGTAAGTCTAATCGCATTAGAGAATCAACCGTTTGTGGAGTTGGGTTGATGATATCGATTAAGCGTTTGTGTGTGCGCATTTCGAATTGTTCACGAGAATCTTTATATTTGTGAACCGCACGAAGAATTGTGTAAACAGATTTTTCTGTTGGAAGCGGAATCGGACCAGACACGCTTGCACCAGAACGTTTTGCTGTTTCCACAATTTTTTCTGCAGATTGATCAAGGATTCTGTGATCATACGCTTTTAAACGAATGCGAATTTTTTGTTTTGCCATTATTTTCCCTCCTTTATCGCCTATTTTATAAATAGACATTCTCCATGGAAATTTCCCACACACTCGCCATGGCAAAGCGGCCGGGTGTGTCAGCAACCTTCCACTTCATCGCAGTCAAAGACCAACATTGTCTATTATACCTAAAAACCTAAATGGTTTCAACATGTATTTAGAAGTTTTTCCTACTTCCATACACTTCAACTATTATACTTAGTTTCTAAATGTTTTTCAACCTGACTTTTATCTTTCTTCTTGATTCAAAATCTTTCTTAAAAGTAAATCCTTTACGTTATAGATCGAATGAAGACAAAAAACAATCATATATTTTAGTTAAAATACGTTAAGGAACAAAAAAAGCAGGCGGCAAACGCCACCTGCTTTCCGATTAGACGTTATTACTCGATAATAGAAGAAACAACGCCTGCTCCTACTGTACGTCCACCCTCACGGATAGAGAATTTAGTACCTTCTTCGATCGCGATAGGAGCGATAAGTTCTACAGTCATTTCAACGTTATCTCCAGGCATAACCATTTCTACGCCTTCTGGAAGAGTAATGATACCAGTTACGTCAGTTGTACGGAAGTAGAACTGAGGACGATAGTTAGAGAAGAATGGAGTATGACGTCCACCTTCTTCTTTAGAAAGAACGTAAACCTCAGCTTTGAATTTAGTGTGTGGAGTGATAGAACCTGGTTTAGCTAATACTTGACCACGTTGTACTTCGTCGCGAGCTACACCACGAAGAAGAGCACCGATGTTGTCACCAGCTTCAGCTTGGTCAAGAAGCTTACGGAACATTTCTACACCAGTAACAGTTGTTTTAGTTGGTTCCTCTTGAAGACCGATGATTTCTACTTCGTCACCAACTTTTAAGATACCGCGCTCAACACGACCTGTTGCAACTGTACCACGACCAGTGATAGAGAATACGTCCTCAACTGGCATCATGAATGGTTTGTCAGTGTCGCGTTCTGGAGTTGGGATGTACTCGTCAACAGCGTTCATAAGCTCGATGATTTTTTCTTCCCACTCAGCGTCGCCTTCAAGCGCTTTAAGAGCAGAACCTTTAATTACTGGTACTTCATCACCTGGGAAGTCGTATTCAGAAAGAAGGTCACGAACTTCCATTTCTACAAGTTCAAGAAGCTCTTCGTCGTCTACCATATCGCATTTGTTTAAGAATACTACGATGTATGGTACACCTACTTGGCGAGAAAGAAGGATATGCTCACGAGTTTGTGGCATTGGACCGTCAGCAGCAGATACTACAAGGATTGCACCGTCCATTTGAGCTGCACCAGTGATCATGTTTTTAACATAGTCAGCGTGTCCTGGGCAGTCAACGTGTGCATAGTGACGGTTGTCAGTTTCGTACTCAACGTGTGCAGTTGAGATTGTGATACCGCGTTCACGCTCTTCTGGAGCAGCGTCGATTTGGTCGTAAGCCATAGCTGTACCTTTACCAGAACGCTTAGCAAGAACTGTAGTAATCGCAGCTGTTAAAGTAGTTTTACCATGGTCAACGTGACCGATTGTACCAATATTACAGTGTGGTTTTGAACGGTCAAATTTTTCTTTAGCCATTAGGAAATCCTCCTTTTAATTTTAATTAGTTAAGTATATATATGGTGCCTGGAGGTGGTTGTCCACCTCCAAAGCTTCCATAGCTTACAATAGTAGTTATACTTGATTAAAGATGTAAAATCAATTATTCGCCTTTATTTTTCTTAATAATTTCATCGGCGATATTTTTAGGAACTTCTTCGTAGTGATCGAAGTGCATAGTGTATGTTCCACGTCCTTGAGTATTAGAACGTAGAGATGTTGCATAACCAAACATCTCAGCAAGCGGAACAAAAGCTTTTACTACTTGTGCGTTACCGCGAGCTTCCATACCTTCTACACGACCACGACGAGAAGTGATGTCACCCATGATGTCACCAAGGTATTCTTCAGGGATTACAACTTCTACTTTCATAATTGGCTCAAGAAGTACAGGGTCACATTTGGCTGCTGCATTCTTTAATGCCATAGAAGCTGCAATCTTGAATGCCATTTCACTTGAGTCAACATCGTGGTATGATCCGTCAAATAGTTTTGCTTTAATATCGATAAGTGGGTAACCAGCAAGTACACCGTTTTGCATTGCGTCTTCAAGACCAGCTTGAACCGCAGGGATATATTCGCGTGGTACTACACCACCAACAATCGCGTTTTCGAATTCGAATCCTTTACCCTCTTCGTTAGGAGAGAATTCGATCCAAACGTGACCGTATTGACCGCGACCACCAGATTGACGTACGAATTTACCTTCAACCTGAGCGGACTTACGGAATGTTTCACGGTAAGATACTTGTGGAGCACCAACGTTCGCTTCAACTTTAAACTCACGTTTCATACGGTCAACGATGATATCTAAGTGAAGCTCACCCATACCTGCGATAATTGTTTGACCAGTTTCTGGATCTGTATGAGCTTTAAACGTTGGGTCCTCTTCTTGTAATTTTTGTAGAGCAGTAGACATTTTATCTTGGTCAGCCTTTGACTTCGGCTCAATAGCTACAGAGATAACTGGTTCAGGGAACTCCATAGACTCAAGAATAATAGGGTTCTTTTCGTCACATAGAGTGTCACCAGTTGTTGTATCTTTTAGACCTACAGCAGCTGCGATGTCACCGGAGTATACGCGAGAAATTTCTTCACGGTGGTTCGCATGCATTTGTAGGATACGACCGATACGTTCACGTTTTCCTTTTGTAGAGTTAAGTACGTAAGAACCAGAATCTAACGTACCAGAGTACACACGGAAGAACGTTAATTTACCAACATAAGGGTCAGTCATAACTTTGAACGCAAGTGCTGCGAATGGCTCATCGTCGCTAGATGGGCGAATATCTTCTTCTTCAGTGTCAGGATTTACACCTTTAATAGCAGGTACATCCACTGGAGATGGAAGATAATCTAATACTGCATCTAGCATTAACTGAACACCTTTGTTTTTGAAAGCAGAACCACAAAGTACAGGGAAGAATTCAACGTTTACAGTACCTTTACGGATCGCTGCTTTAAGTTCTTCGTTAGTGATTTCTTCACCTTCTAGGTACTTCATCATTAATTCTTCATCAAGCTCAGCTACCGCTTCGATTAATTTTGCACGGTATTCCTCTGCTTGATCTTTATACTCGTCTGGAATGTCACGAGCTTCAGTACGAGTACCTAGATCATCTAAATAGAAGTAAGCTTTCATTTCGATTAGGTCAATGATACCTTCGAATTGATCTTCCGCACCAATTGGTAATTGGATTGGATGAGCATTTGCTTGCAAACGATCGTGCAACGTTTTTACAGAGTAAAGGAAGTCCGCACCGATTTTGTCCATTTTGTTAACAAAAACGATACGTGGTACTCCGTAAGTTGTTGCTTGGCGCCAAACTGTTTCAGTTTGTGGCTCAACACCAGATTGAGCGTCAAGAACGGCTACAGCACCATCAAGTACACGAAGGGAACGTTCAACCTCAACTGTGAAGTCTACGTGTCCCGGAGTATCGATGATGTTAATACGATGACCTTTCCACTGTGCAGTTGTTGCAGCGGAAGTAATCGTAATACCGCGTTCTTGCTCCTGTTCCATCCAGTCCATTTGGGACGCACCTTCGTGAGTTTCACCGATTTTGTGGATGCGTCCTGTGTAGAAAAGGATACGCTCTGTAGTTGTTGTTTTACCGGCATCGATATGAGCCATGATACCGATATTACGAGTCTTTTCTAAGGAGAACTCTCTTGACATGTCGTAATTTCTCCTTCCTTAAGTGAGTTTAGTATTTATATTAAAAACAAAATTACCAACGATAATGAGCAAACGCTTTGTTTGCTTCCGCCATTTTGTGAGTGTCCTCACGTTTCTTAACAGCTGCACCAGTATTGTTTGCCGCATCTAGGATTTCGTTTGCTAGACGCTCTTCCATTGTCTTCTCTCCACGAAGACGAGCGTAGTTTACTAACCAACGAAGACCTAATGTAGTACGACGATCTGGACGTACCTCAACTGGTACTTGGTAGTTCGCACCACCAACACGGCGAGCGCGTACTTCTAGTACAGGCATAACGTTTTTAAGCGCTTGATCAAATACTTCCATTGGATCTTTACCTGTACGCTCACGAATGATATCAAATGCAGAATAAAGAATTTTTTGTGCTTTTCCTTTTTTACCGTCAACCATAATTTTGTTGATTAGACGAGTAACTAATTTAGAGTTGTAAATTGGATCTGGTAATACATCTCTTTTTGCTACAGGTCCTTTACGTGGCATGAAAATTCCTCCTTTCGGTAAGACTATCAAGTTTTTTTATTATTTTTTCTCTTTAGGTTTTTTAGTACCGTACTTAGAACGGCCTTGTTTACGGTTTTCAACACCAGCTGTATCTAAAGCACCACGAACGATATGGTAACGTACACCCGGTAAGTCTTTTACACGTCCACCGCGGATTAATACTACGCTGTGTTCTTGTAAGTTGTGACCGATACCAGGGATGTATGCTGTTACCTCGATACCGTTTGTTAAGCGTACACGAGCATATTTACGTAACGCTGAGTTTGGTTTTTTCGGTGTCATTGTACCAACACGAGTACATACACCGCGCTTTTGTGGTGAAGATACGTTTGTGTGTACCTTCTTGAAGCTGTTGTAGCCTTTATTAAGCGCAGGAGATTTTGATTTAGTAACTTTAGATTTACGTGGTTTGCGCACTAATTGGTTAATTGTAGGCATTAAAATTTCCTCCCTTCATAATTTTCTTAAGCCCACACATCCAGGTGGTTCATTTTTTGACAAAAACAAAGTTTTTGCAGATGCAATATCTACAAAAACAAGTTTAACGTGTTATAGCTACAGTTGCTGCCCCAACATCTATTCCACAAGCTTTTCCAAGCTTTTTCATCGAGTCCACTTTGGTAAGTGGTACATTCATGTCCTTCGCGATCTCAATTACTTTGTTAACTACTTTTGGATCAGCGTCTTCAGCAATAATCACTTCTAGGACATTTCCAGCTTTTAAAGCTTTAACGGTTTGTTTTGTACCAACAATTAAATTGTCAGCCTGTGCTACTTTTTCATAAGACATGTCTCATATCCTCCAAAGTGACAGGTTTTTAGGAGCAACCTTGAATATATTATCATCAATAAAATGGTATGTCAATATTGTTTACAATAAATTTATTTAATGGCATACCGCCCTAAGCGGTATGCCAAAATTATTATTCAACTGTTACAGCTGAAGAATCTTCTTCCTTCACAATGACAGCCTCGGCTTTACGATAACGCTGCATACCTGTTCCAGCTGGAACTAGTTTACCGATAATGACGTTTTCTTTTAATCCGAGTAATTCGTCACGTTTTCCTTTAATAGCTGCATCCGTTAACACACGAGTAGTTTCTTGGAAGGATGCCGCTGATAAGAAGGAGTCTGTTTCAAGAGACGCTTTTGTAATACCAAGCAATACTGGACGTCCAGTCGCCGGAATTTTCCCTTCTTTTAACGCCTTTTCGTTTGCGTCAGTAAACTGGTGAATATCAAGTAATGTACCTGGTAGTACATCAGTGTCTCCTGCATCGATGACACGAACTTTACGAAGCATTTGACGAACCATAACCTCGATATGTTTGTCACCGATTTCTACCCCTTGCATACGGTAAACTTTTTGAACTTCGCGTAACAAGTACTCTTGAACAGCTGCTACATCACGCACTTTTAGAAGTTCCTTCGGATCGATAGAACCTTCTGTTAGTTCTTGTCCGCGTTCAACTTTATCGTTTACCGATACTTTCAAGCGAGCAGTGTACGGTGCAGAGTACGTACGTGTTTCGACTTCACCTTGAACAACAATTTCGTGTTGTCGGTCACGACCTTCGTTAATGGCGATAACTACACCATCAATTTCCGAAATGACCGCTTGACCTTTCGGGTTACGTGCTTCAAATAGCTCTTGAACACGTGGAAGACCTTGTGTGATGTCGTCTCCTGCAACCCCACCTGTGTGGAATGTACGCATCGTTAACTGTGTACCAGGCTCACCAATGGATTGAGCAGCAATAATACCAACTGCTTCGCCAACCTCGACGTCCTGTCCTGTTGCTAAGTTGCGACCGTAACATTTTTTACATACTCCGTGACGTGTATTACATGTGAAGGCAGAACGAATCCACACTTCTTCAATTCCGGCACTAACAATAGTACGGGCGATATCTTCATTAATCATTTCATTTTCTTTAACTAGTACTTCACCTGTCTCTGGATGCTTTACAGTTTTCCGCGCATATCGACCGATGAGACGTTCTTCTAACGATTCAATAACTTCTGTTCCATCTTTTAATGCGCGAACAAGCAATCCTCGGTCAGTTCCACAGTCGTCTTCACGTACAATGACGTCTTGTGCTACGTCTACGAGACGACGAGTTAAGTAACCAGAGTCTGCTGTTTTTAATGCTGTGTCCGCAAGACCTTTACGAGCACCGTGTGTAGAAATGAAGTACTCTAATACTGTTAAACCTTCGCGGAAACTTGATTTGATTGGTAATTCGATAATTCGTCCAGCAGGGTTGGCCATAAGACCGCGCATACCTGCTAGCTGTGTGAAGTTTGATGCATTACCACGGGCACCGGAATCACTCATCATGAAGATTGGGTTTAACTTATCGAGCGTTTCCATTAACTTGCCTTGGATGGTGTCTTTAGCCGCACTCCAAATAGAAATAACTCGATCGTAACGTTCGTCTTCTGTGATGAGACCACGTCTGAATTGTTTCATGACATTGTCTACTTTTGCTTGAGCTTCTTTTAAGATTTGTTCTTTTTCACCTAATACGACAATGTCAGCGATACCAATCGTAATACCCGCTTTTGTCGAGTATTTAAATCCAAGGTCTTTCATGCGGTCAAGCATTTTGGATGTTTCCGTAATCTTGAAACGCTTGAATACTTCCGCAATGATGTTACCAAGAATTTTCTTCTTAAACGGTGGTACGAGCGGTTGGTTTTTAATATGTTCTTTTACATTAGTTGTTGTATCTACAAAATATTTATCTGGTGTTCGCTCTTCTAAGTTTTCTTTCGTTGGCTCGTTAATGTATGGGAAAGAGTTTGGTAAAATTTCATTAAAGATGAGCTTTCCGACTGTTGTGATTAATAATTTTTTGTTTTGCTCTTCCGTAAATGTCTCATTATTTAACGAGCCGGCGTGAATCGCAATACGAGAATGTAAGTGTACATATCCGTTTTGATAAGCAATCAGTGCTTCATTTGTATCTTTAAAGACTTTACCTTCACCAATTGCCCCTTCACGTTCCATTGTTAAATAATAGTTACCTAATACCATGTCTTGTGAAGGAGTTACAACCGGTTTACCATCTTTCGGATTCAAGATGTTTTGAGCAGCAAGCATGAGTAAGCGTGCCTCAGCTTGTGCTTCAGCAGATAACGGTACGTGTACCGCCATTTGGTCTCCGTCAAAGTCGGCGTTATACGCTGTACATACAAGTGGGTGTAAGCGAATCGCACGACCTTCAACAAGAGTTGGTTCGAACGCTTGAATACCGAGGCGGTGTAGTGTTGGTGCACGGTTTAATAGAACCGGATGTTCTTTAATAACTTCCTCTAATACATCCCACACTTCTGGTTGAACACGCTCGATTTTCCGTTTCGCACTCTTAATGTTGTGCGCAAGTCCTTTTTCTACAAGCTCTTTCATAACGAACGGCTTAAATAGCTCAAGCGCCATTTCTTTTGGAAGACCACACTGGTACATTTTTAAGTTTGGACCAACGACGATTACCGAACGGCCAGAATAGTCAACACGTTTACCTAATAGGTTTTGACGGAAACGACCTTGCTTACCTTTCAACATATGTGAAAGTGATTTAAGCGGACGATTGCCTGGTCCAGTAACCGGACGACCGCGACGACCGTTATCGATTAATGCGTCTACCGCTTCTTGAAGCATACGCTTTTCGTTTTGAACGATAATGCTAGGAGCCCCAAGATCTAATAAACGTTTTAAACGGTTGTTACGGTTAATTACGCGACGATATAAGTCGTTTAAGTCAGATGTCGCAAAACGACCACCATCTAGTTGAACCATTGGACGTAGTTCCGGTGGAATAACCGGAAGAACGTCTAAAATCATCCATTCCGGACGGTTTCCTGAATTACGAAATGCTTCTAATACTTCTAAACGTTTGATGGCGCGTGTACGACGTTGGCCTTGGGATGTTTTTAACTCTTCTTTTAAGTATTCTACTTCTTTATCAAGGTCAATTTCTTGAAGGAGCTTTTTAATCGCTTCAGCCCCCATCGAAGCTTGAAATTTTTGACCATATTTTTCGCGATATGCACGGTATTCTTTTTCAGAAAGAAGCTGCTTCTTCTCTAACGGTGTATCTCCTGGATCTGTTACGACGTAAGAAGCAAAGTAAATAACTTCTTCCAGAGCCCGAGGGGACATGTCTAAGACAAGTCCCATTCGGCTCGGAATACCTTTAAAGTACCAAATGTGAGAGACTGGAGCAGCTAGCTCGATGTGACCCATACGTTCACGTCGTACTTTTGCACGAGTAACTTCTACACCGCATCGGTCGCAAACGACACCTTTATAGCGAACACGCTTATATTTACCGCAGTGACATTCCCAGTCTTTTGTTGGACCGAAAATACGTTCACAGAATAAACCATCTTTTTCTGGTTTCAGCGTACGATAGTTAATCGTTTCAGGTTTTTTTACTTCACCGTATGACCATGAACGGATTTTATCTGGTGATGCTAGACCAATTTTCATATATTCAAAGTTATTTACATCTAGCAAGGGGCCTACCTCCCTTTTGATCTACAGGTTTTACCCTAATTGCTCCTATATAAATTATTCTTTCGTCCCTACTGGTTCAGTTTGTTTTGCTTCAGGGGCGATATTTAACGTATCTGCTTGATGAGTATCGTCATCATCTTCTAAGTCACGCATTTCAATTTCTTCATCATTGCTAGATAGGATTTTTACGTCCATACCTAAGCTTTGAAGTTCTTTTATTAATACTTTGAACGATTCAGGTACACCAGGTTCTGGTACGTTTTCACCTTTTACAATGGCTTCATACGTTTTCACACGACCAACTACATCGTCCGATTTCACCGTAAGGATTTCTTGTAGTGTATATGCAGCACCATACGCTTCAAGTGCCCAAACCTCCATCTCACCGAAACGCTGACCACCAAACTGAGCTTTACCACCAAGAGGCTGTTGCGTAACAAGTGAGTACGGACCAGTTGAACGTGCGTGAAGCTTATCATCAACCATGTGAGCGAGTTTGATCATGTACATGATACCAACGGATACCCGGTTATCGAACGGTTCACCTGTACGTCCATCGTAAAGAACTGTTTTTGCATCGCGCGCCATTCCTGCTTCTTCGATCGTTGCCCAAACATCTTCTTCACGGGCACCATCAAATACAGGGGACGCCACATGGATACCGAGACGCTTAGCCGCCATACCTAAATGAAGCTCTAACACCTGACCGATATTCATACGAGAAGGTACCCCTAATGGGTTTAACATGATATCAATCGGAGTTCCATCCGGTAGGAATGGCATATCCTCTTCCGGTAGGATACGTGAGATAACACCTTTGTTACCGTGGCGACCTGCCATTTTGTCACCTTCGGAAATTTTACGTTTTTGAACAATGTATACTCGTACTAATTGGTTAACGCCAGGTGGTAATTCGTCACCATCTTCACGGTTGAACACTTTAACGTCAAGGACAATACCTCCACCACCATGTGGTACACGTAGGGAAGTATCGCGCACTTCACGAGCTTTCTCTCCAAAAATGGCGTGTAATAAGCGTTCTTCTGCTGTTAGTTCAGTAACTCCTTTAGGTGTGACTTTACCTACTAGTAAGTCTCCGTCTTTTACTTCCGCACCAATGCGAACAATTCCACGCTCATCAAGATTACGTAATGCATCTTCACCAACGTTTGGAATGTCGCGAGTAATTTCTTCTGGACCAAGCTTCGTATCACGAGATTCAGACTCATATTCTTCGATATGGATGGACGTATATACATCGTCTTTTACGAGACGCTCGCTCATAATGATCGCGTCCTCATAGTTGTAACCATCCCATGTCATGAAGGCAACTAGTACGTTACGACCTAACGCAAGTTCCCCCTTATCCATTGATGGTCCGTCTGCTAAAATTTCGCCTTTAGAGACGCGGTCACCTACTCTCACGATTGGACGTTGGTTATAGCATGTCCCTTGGTTAGAGCGGACAAATTTTTGTAAGCGATATTTATCTAAATCTCCTTTAACTTCTTTACCATCTACTTCTGTCACACGACGCACCCAAATTTCGCGGGCTTCCACATGCTCTACGATACCGTCATGCTTACAAATAACCGCTGCTCCAGAGTCTTTAGCAGATACATATTCCATACCTGTACCTACGATTGGAGCTTCTGGTTGCAATAACGGCACTGCTTGACGTTGCATGTTTGCACCCATCAACGCACGGTTAGAGTCGTCGTTTTCTAAGAACGGGATACATGCTGTTGCAGCGGAAACTACTTGTTTTGGTGAAACGTCCATGTAATCAACACGATCGCTCTTCACAACTGTGTTTTCACCACGGAAACGCGCAACTACTTCTTCATCTAAGAAAGAACCGTCCTCCGCTAAGCGAGCATTTGCTTGAGCAACTACGTAGTTGTCTTCTTCGTCAGCAGTTAAGTAGTCAATTTGATCGGTTACTTTTCCTGTTTCAGGATCGACACGACGATAAGGAGTTTCGATAAATCCAAAACGGTTTACTTTTGCGTATGTGGATAATGAGTTAATCAAACCGATGTTTGGACCCTCTGGAGTCTCAATCGGACACATACGACCATAGTGAGAGTAGTGAACGTCACGAACTTCGAAACCTGCACGTTCGCGAGTTAAACCACCAGGTCCTAATGCAGATAAACGACGTTTATGTGTTAATTCTGCTAACGGGTTTGTTTGGTCCATGAATTGAGATAACTGGGAGCTTCCGAAAAACTCCTTAATCGATGCAATAACAGGACGAATATTAATTAATTGTTGTGGTGTAATTGTATTCGTATCCTGAATGGACATCCGTTCACGGACAACACGTTCCATACGGGATAAACCAATACGGAATTGGTTTTGTAACAATTCACCAACTGAACGAAGACGACGGTTTCCTAGATGGTCGATATCGTCTGTATCCCCTACATCATAAAGTAGGTTGAAGAAGTAACTAATAGAAGCAATAATATCAGCAGGTGTAATATTTTTTACATGCTCATCGACGTTGGCATTCCCAATCACATTAATAACTTTTTCTCCATCTTCGTTTGGAGCGTAAATTTTAATAGACTGTAATACAATCTCATCTTCTACTACGCCACCAGACTGATGGAACGTGCGTAGACCTACACCTTTTTCAAGTAAAGGTAAAATTTTTGTGTCTAACGTACGACGGTCGATTAGCGTTCCTTTTTCAACAACAATTTCCCCTGTTTCAGGATCCACTAACGGTTCTGCAAGACGCTGATTAAACAAACGGTTTTTAATATGAAGCTTTTTATTAATTTTATAACGTCCAACACTTGCTAAATCATAACGTTTCGGATCAAAGAAACGGGAAATAAGTAAGTTTTTCGCATTTTCTACTGTAGGTGGCTCTCCTGGACGAAGACGCTCATAAATTTCTAATAACGCTTTTTCTGTACTTTCTGTATTGTCTTTTTCTAATGTATTCCGAATGTATTCATTATCCCCAATCAAATCGATGATTTCTTGATCAGAGCCAAAACCAAGAGCACGCAAAAGAACCGTTACAGGCAGTTTCCGTGTACGGTCAATACGTACATATACTACATCTTTTGCATCAGTTTCGTACTCGAGCCAAGCACCGCGGTTTGGAATAACGGTTGCCGAAAAGCCTTTTTTACCGTTTTTGTCAATTTTTCCGCTATAATAAACGCTTGGTGAACGAACGAGCTGGGATACAATAACGCGTTCCGCCCCGTTAATAATGAACGTTCCTGTCTCCGTCATTAACGGGAAGTCGCCCATAAACACTTCTTGGTCTTTGACTTCACCAGTCTCTTTATTGACAAGACGAACTTTTACACGAAGAGGTGCAGAATACGTAACATCTCGTTCTTTCGCCTCTTCTACAGAATACTTAGGTTCACCTAAACTGTAATCAATAAACTCTAAAGAGAGATTTCCTGTGAAGTCCTCGATAGGAGAAATGTCTTGAAACATTTCTCTCAGACCCTCATCAAGAAACCATTGATAAGAAGAGGTTTGAATTTCAATTAAGTTTGGCAATTCTAATACTTCACTAATTCGTGCAAAACTTCTGCGTTGGCGGTGTCGTCCATATTGAACTAGTTGACCTGTCAACTGATTCACCCCTCAAATTCAAGCGTTTTAATTGCGTCTATCATGTCTTATATAAGGACAGCCATCCTACCATAAGACAAAAAGAAAAAGGGTTTTAAAAAAACCACATTTTCACATGACGAACTATTATTTTTCTATTATTTCCTTTTTATCCATTATTTATACAACGTGTATAAATTTCTAACGCAACACCGAAAAATAATATGTTGGCATTTTATAATATTAACATAGGCATTTTTGAACGTCAACGTTTTTTCGCTTTTAGAATGTAGTACCCTTTTTTCTTTTCTACGATCTCAACTGTACCAAAAAGTTGTTCAATTTTTTCCATGGCAGATGGAGCTCCTTGCTTCTTCTGTATGACTACCCACAACTCGCCACCTTTTGCTAAGTGCTCAAAGCTTTGCTCAAAAATGTCGTGTACCACTTTTTTACCGGCACGAATCGGTGGGTTTGTGACGATCGCTGCAAATATCCCATCTTTTACACCATCCAAACGGTCACTTTCATATACTTTTACGTTTGTGATGTGGTTTAAACGAGCATTTTCTTCAGCTAACTGGAGTGCTCGAAGGTTGACATCCACCATATGGACGGTACGATCACGATATGATTTAGCAAGTGATAACCCGATAGGACCGTACCCACAACCTACATCTAAAATCGGACCCTCGACTTCTGGCAATTCGAACATTTCAATGAGCAAACGGGAACCAAAGTCGACCTCTTTCTTCGAAAAGACTCCTTGATCGGCTTTAAAAAGAAAGCGGTGATTTCGCAAAGTAAATTCCCATTGAAATGGCTTGCTTTCAACATCTGGTGTTCGGGAGTAATAATGATTTGTCAAAGTTCTCGCCTCCATCGGAGAATTCATGTAGGATATTGGGGTTGAAGGAGTTTCTAAAATGCCGGGAACTGATATCAGGAGAACAAAATTCATAGTAGGCAAAAAAGCTCGCTATGCAGCGAGCTTTTTTTCTGTAACATCATTACTTAACTTCAACGTTAGCTCCAACTTCTTCAAGTTTCGCTTTGATTTCTTCAGCTTCTTCTTTAGAAACGCCTTCTTTAAGTGGTTTTGGAGTGTTGTCAACAAGTTCTTTTGCTTCTTTAAGTCCAAGACCAGTGATTTCACGAACAACTTTGATAACTTTGATTTTTTGAGCACCTGCATCAGCAAGTACAACGTCGAATTCAGTTTTCTCAGCAGCAGCGTCACCAGCAGCAGCGCCACCCATAACAGCTACAGGAGCAGCAGCAGTTACACCAAATTCTTCTTCGATTGCTTTAACAAGATCGTTTAATTCAAGAACTGTCATTTCTTTAATCGCTTCGATAATTTGTTCTTTAGTCATGTTCAATTTCCTCCCTTAATAATATAGTTTTTCATATATCGTCACTTAACTAACTTTCTTTAACTTACGCGCCTTGCTCTTCTTTTTGCTCGGCAACCGCTTTGACAGCAAGAGCGAAGTTGCGCATTGGTGCTTGAAGCACGCTGAGAAGCATAGAAAGTAAGCCTTCGCGAGATGGAAGTTCAGCAAGAGCTTTAACTTCTTCAAGTGTCGCGATGTTACCTTCAATTACACCTGCTTTAATTTCAAGTGCGTTGTGTTCTTTCGCGAAGTTATTTAAAATTTTCGCTGGAGCAACTACATCTTCGTTGCTGAACGCGATTGCGTTTGGACCAGTTAAAACGTCGTTTAAACCTTCTAACCCAGCCGCTTCAGCAGCACGACGAGTTAATGTGTTTTTGTAAACTTTGAATTCAATTCCCGCTTCACGAAGTTGCTTACGAAGTTCAGTTACTTCTGCAACGTTCAGACCACGGTAGTCAACAATAATTGTAGAAACGCTGTTTTTAAATTTTTCAGCGATTTCTTCTACGATTTGTTTCTTTTGTTCGATAGCGCTGCTCATTCTTACACCTCCTGTAGAATTAATCACCAAACATTTATACCGTCCATAAAAAAACCTCCATGCCGTAGACATGGAGGTAGTATAAATCAAAGCCTATTCATAAGCTTTTCAATCTATATCGTCATTACCTCGGTAGGAAATTAAGCTTCAGATGAAGCACCTACTGTCTACGGTACAAATGTTATTCAATTATCACAACATCTTGTATATTACTACAAAGAAAGGTGGATGTCAAATTAATTTTTCACAGCAAAAGAAGATGGATCTACTTTAATACCAGGTCCCATTGTAGAAGTTACAGTGACGTTTTTGATGTACGTACCTTTTGCAGCAGCTGGTTTTACTTTAAGCATTGTTTCGTAGATTGTTGTAAAGTTCTCAACAAGCTTTTCGTTTTCAAAAGAAACTTTACCAATTGGTACATGGATGTTACCAGCTTTATCCACACGGTACTCTACTTTACCAGCTTTAATTTCTTTCACTGCTTTTTCTACATCAAATGTAACTGTACCTGTTTTAGGGTTTGGCATTAAACCTTTAGGACCTAAGATACGACCAAGTTTACCTACTTCACCCATCATATCAGGTGTTGCTACGATTACATCAAATTCAAACCAACCTTGTTGGATTTTGTTGATGTAATCAGCATCTCCTACGTAGTCTGCACCTGCAGCTTCTGCTTCTTTCGCTTTTTCACCTTTCGCGAAAACTAATACGCGTTGAGTTTTACCAGTTCCGTTTGGAAGAACAACTGCACCACGAATTTGTTGGTCAGCTTTCTTTGGATCAACACCAAGACGGAAGGCAACCTCAACAGTTGCGTCGAATTTCGCAAAGTTTGTCTTTTTCACTAATTCAATTGCTTCTTCTACAGAGTAAGCTTTCGAACGATCAATTAATTTTACAGCTTCTAAATATTTTTTACCTTTTTTAGCCATTCTTTTTTCCTCCTCAATTGTGGTTTTAACGGAATAACCTCCCACTAATAAAGGTTGCGAGTGAAAAGACATTCAACTTCGCAACCTCGTCCAACAGAAACCGTTTGTCTTCCAAAACGAACCGGACTAATGAATTAGTCTTCGATTACGATACCCATGCTGCGTGCAGTACCTTCAACCATTCGCATCGCTGCTTCGATGCTAGCTGCGTTTAAGTCAGGCATCTTAGTTTCAGCAATTTCGCGAACTTTGTCACGCTTGATAGTCGCAACCTTATTGCGGTTCGGCTCACCAGAACCAGACTCGATACCTGCTGCTTTCTTAAGAAGGACAGCAGCTGGCGGAGTTTTAGTGATGAATGTAAATGAACGGTCTTCAAATACCGTAATTTCAACTGGAATAATTAGACCAGCTTGATCTGCTGTGCGAGCGTTGAATTCTTTACAGAATCCCATGATGTTAACACCAGCTTGACCTAACGCTGGACCTACTGGTGGCGCAGGGTTCGCTTTACCAGCTGGAATTTGAAGTTTAACAACTTTAATTACTTTTTTAGCCACGAGACACACCTCCTTAGTCCGTGATGTGGTAATAGGGTTTTAACCCTCCCACTCATAAAAATGTCTTTATCAAAATAAAGAACTTAACAATTAGTTCAGTCTCTCTTGTGAGACATACTGACTTATGAAATATTATCATCAATTAAAGGAAATTTCAAGTTCTTTCCCATTATATTTTATCAATTTGTGTAAAACCAAGTTCAACCGGTGTTTCACGACCGAACATATTGACGAGAACTTTCACTTTGTTTTTATCAAAGTCAATTTCTTCAATGACACCTTCAAAATTCGCAAACGGTCCTTCTTTTACTTTTACTGTTTCACCTAAATCAAAATCAAAATCCACCTGCTTATCTTCCATACCCATTCGTTTTAAAATGACGTTTACTTCTTCTGGAAGCAGCGGTGTCGGTTTTGAACCTGAACCACTAGAACCAACGAAACCTGTCACGCCCGGTGTATTACGAACGACGTACCATGAGTCATCTGTCATTATAAGTTCAACTAATACGTAACCAGGAAACACTTTACGTTTTGTTACTTTTTTTGTGCCGTTTTTTGTATCCGTTTCTTCTTCTTCAGGAACGACTACACGGAAAATTTTGTCCTGCATTCCCATAGATTCCACACGCTTTTCTAAATTCGCTTTCACTTTATTTTCATAACCTGAATACGTATGAACAACATACCAGTTCTTCTCCATCTATAGGGACTATACGTCCTTCCCTCCCCACAGTTTAGTAGTACACTTTTCAAACAAATGAAAAAACCCGTTACCGGGCCTTCTACATCAATTATTCTCCATTTATTCTCCATTATACCATGGAACGGCGATCGTTATTCAATAATTAAATTGATTAATTCCGAAATACCAAGATCGACAATCGCAAAGAAAACAGATAAAAAGAGAACAGTAGTAATAACAGTAATCGTGTATCTTGTAAGCTCTTTTTTTCTCGGCCAGCTTACTTTTTTCATTTCAGTTGATACGTTTCTTAAAAATTGAACAATGCGTGACATGATGAACCTCCACAATTCGTTGAAATAATTTTCATAGCCCAAGCATTACTTTGTTTCCTGATGAACGGTGTGTGAATTGCAAGTTTTGCAATATTTCTTTATCGTTAATCGCTCTGAATGGGACGATTTATTATTAGAAGTTGAATAATTACGGGAACCACATTCCCTACAAGCAAGGATTATCTTTTTTTTCATTGTCTACACCCTTAAGTTTTTTACATCTCTACGAATTTATCACGGTCTTAACAATTGTGTCAACATGAGGAAAATAGACTAGTTATAAATTTCTCGAACTTCTAAATATCGTTCTAATTTTCGTTTCACACGCTGCAGTGCATTATCGATTGATTTGACATGACGATTAAGTTCTTCCGAAATTTCTTGATACGACTGTCCATCTAAATAAAGGGCTAATACTTTTCGTTCTAAATCACTTAACAGCTCAGTCATCTTTTCTTCAATATTATCAAATTCTTCCCGATTAATGATTAATTCCTCGGGATCCATAACCTTCGCTCCAGAGATAACATCCATTAACGTGCGATCGGATTCTTCATCATAGATAGGCTTGTCCAACGACACATAGGAATTTAACGGAATATGTTTTTGCCGCGTTGCCGTCTTAATAGCGGTAATGATTTGGCGAGTAATACAAAGTTCGGCAAAAGCTTTAAACGATGTTAACTTGTCCCCTTTGTAATCTCGAATCGCCTTATATAAACCAATCATACCTTCTTGAATAATATCTTCCTTGTCCGCTCCAATTAAAAAATACGATCTTGCCTTAGCACGAACAAAATTGCGGTACTTATGAATTAAATAATCTAACGCTTCACTATCTCCGTTATGAACACGCTCAACGATAGCCTCATCCTCCATCACGTCAAACCTCGCCATCTCGCCCCCGTGTTTTATACTCACATACATCCCTCCGACCGCGCAAAACAATAGATAGAAATATTATACAGTAGAGAATTTTTTGACGTCAACCGCTCACGACTCTCCGCGACGCCATTTTTCAAAAATTTCTGCCACTTCTTTTTTGAGTGGAATTTTGGATATCGGTCGTTGCTCACTAAATTTCTTTACTTTCCGTGTTATCCGTTGTTCAATTATTTTCATTTCAGTATATAACTCTCTAGCAGACTTTCGCAGTGCCCCTTGTCCAAATATCGCCCATTGTTCCGTATAATCTGACGTTGCTACGTAAACTTGAGTTTTAATATTACTTAATTCAATGGCTAATCTTTCTATGCGTTCATCTGCTGTTTCGTTTTCTCTAGTAAAAATAATGTCTACTTTGCTATTTTTATATTTCCGCTCAATTCCTTGGACGTAATGAGCATCAAATACAATAATCACTTTAAAACCGGTATATGCTTGATACTCAGCCATTTGCTCGACTAACCGATCCCTTGCAGCCGCTAAATCATGATTTTTTAATTCTCTTAATTCAGGCCATGCACCGATGATGTTATACCCATCGACGAGCAATATATCCATGCTTACTCCCCTATCGGATGCCGTTTTCGATAAACCTCATACATAAGTAGACTCGCTGCCACCGATGCATTTAACGAAGTTACATGGCCGCTCATAGGTAAATGGACTAAGAAGTCGCATTTTTCCTTTACTAAACGTCCGATTCCTTTTCCTTCGCTGCCGATTACTAATGCGAGAGGAAGCGTTCCATCCAATTGTCGATAATCTTTAGTTCCTTTAGCATCTGTTCCTACAATCCATACGCCTAGTTCTTTCAATTCATCAATCGTACGTGCCATATTTGTCACTCGCGTAACAGGTACATATTCAATCGCTCCGGTGGAGGCTTTAGCTACTGTCGTCGTTAAGCCAACCGATCGACGTTTAGGGATAATAATTCCATGGGCTCCAACAGCATCCGCTGTTCGTAAAATGGATCCTAGGTTATGAGGATCTTCTAACTCATCTAGAAGAATAAAAAACGGTGCCTCTCCTTTTTCTTCAGCCCGTTGAAACAAATCATCTAACTCGGCATATTGATAAGCAGCTACTTGGGCAACGACTCCTTGATGGTTTCCAGAAAACATTTGATCAATTTTTTGTTTCGGCACAAATTGAACTAGGACGTTCGCTTGTTTCGCTAATTTTAACACTTGTTGCATTTGACCACGTTGGGAACCTTCAGCAATCCAAATTTTGTTGATCTCTCGATTCGATTTTAGTGCTTCGATGACCGGATTTTTTCCGGCAATCAAATCATTGCTCATACCCTTCCTCCTCCTTCTTTCATTTTGACATATTCAAAAGCAGCAGCTACTAGTTCTTCTAGACGAGCACGATCATGTTTAGCGTACAAATAGCCGATTAGCGCTTCAAAGGCCGTACTATACCGGTAAGTTTGGACATCCGTATTTTTTGGAACGGTCCCACTTTTTGCGTTACGCCCTCTTTTCACAATTGCTCTTTCTTCTTCCGTAAGAATTTCTTGTTCCAATAAATAAAACAAAATTGCAGCTTGCGCTTTAGCGGATACGTATCTCGTTGCTTCTTTATGCAAATGGTTCGGTTTGGTCTTTCCTTGATGGAGAAGGTGATGCCGAACATACGTTTCGTATACAGCATCACCCATATAAGCAAGGGCTAAACTGTTTAATTGCTTGTAGTCTAAGGTCATATTCTGTAACATTGGTTTAACCCCGTTTCCAGCGTGTTCCTTGCGGTGTATCCTCTAGAATAATATTCATTTCTTTCAACTGATCACGAATTTGATCCGCTAAGGCGAAATTGCGCTCTTTTCTTGCTTGATTCCGCTTCTCGATAAGTTGTTCAATCTCTTCATCCAATAGTTGTTCTTGCTCTAAAGTTAAACCGAGAACATGGAAGAGTGTTTCAAATTCATTCATAAAGGCATCGATAACCGATTCCATCGTATTTTTCTCCATTAGATAGTAGTTCGCTTGTTTGGAAAGCTCAAAAAGAACAGATATCGCATTAGCTGTATTAAAATCATCGTCCATTTCTTGAATAAATTGCTTTCTTAACTGCTGAATTTTCTCTAACCATTGTTGTTCATGATCAGCTAGGTTTGTACTAGATTGTTTTCGATGTTTTAAGTTTTCATAAGAAGTTCTTAATCGTTCAAGCGCCGATTTCGAATGTTCCAATAGTTCTTCACTATAGTTGATTGGATTACGGTAATGAACCGATAACATGAAGAAACGAAGCACTTGAGGGTCATGCTTTTGAATAATATCGTGAACAAGGACAAAATTACCGAGCGACTTCGACATTTTTTCGTTGTCGATATTAATATAACCATTGTGCATCCAATATTTCGCAAATTGCTTTCCTGTTAACGCTTCTGATTGAGCAATTTCGTTTTCGTGATGCGGGAACGTTAAGTCTTGACCACCTGCATGAATATCAATCGTATCACCTAAATATTTTCGCGCCATTGCGGAGCATTCAATGTGCCAGCCTGGACGACCTTTACCCCAAGGACTTTGCCAATAAATTTCCCCTTCTTTTGCTGCTTTCCATAGAGCAAAATCAAGAGCGTCTTCTTTTTTTTCTCCTACTTCAATACGAGCACCAACTTTTAGTTCGTCAATGGATTGATGGGATAACTTTCCATATTCTTCGAATTTTCTTGTACGGAAATACACATCTCCTTCCGATTCGTAGGCATACCCTTTTTCGATTAGTTTTTCAATGAATTCGATAATGGTATCCATGTTCTCTGTTACCCGTGGATGTACGTCCGCTTTTTGGCACCCGAGCGCCGTCACGTCATCAAAGTAGGCTTGAATAAAGCGTTCAGCAATCGTCGGAACATCTTCACCTAACTCGTTGGCTGCTCGAATCAGTTTATCGTCGACATCCGTAAAATTAGAAACATATTGAACGTCATAACCACGGAACGTTAAATAGCGACGGACGGTATCATACACAATGGCTGGGCGTGCATTCCCAATATGAATATAGTTATAAACAGTCGGACCGCACACATACATTTTTACCTTTCCAGGTTCAAGAGGAACGAACGGCTCTTTTCTTCTTGTTAGTGTGTTATATATTTGAATGGTCATGTTCTCTAACAACTCCTCTTTCTAGTTTTAACATTTCTAACTCTTCCCGTAACTGAGCGATTTGACGTTCTAACTCATTGCAACGATCTGCCACCGGATCCGGCAAATCGGTATGATTCAAATCTTTCTTAATGCGAACACCATCTTGAACAACGACACGACCAGGTATACCAACAACGGTTGAGTTGGGTGGGACATCTTTTAAAACGACCGATCCTGCCCCAATTTTGGAATTCTCACCAATCGTAATCGAACCAAGCACTTTGGCTCCAGCGGCGATTAACGCGTTATCTTTAATCGTCGGGTGACGTTTTCCTTTTTCTTTTCCTGTTCCCCCTAACGTAACCCCTTGATAAACGGTGACGTTATCACCGATTTCACACGTTTCACCAATGACAACCCCCATCCCATGGTCAATGAAAAAGCGGCGACCAATTTTAGCACCAGGATGGATTTCGATCCCTGTAAAGAAACGACTAATTTGTGAAATTAAACGGGCAATAAAGAAAAACTTCCGTTTATAAAACGCATGGGCAATTCGATGCATCCAAATAGCATGGAGGCCGGAATAAGTAAGTATGACTTCTAAATAACTGCGTGCTGCTGGGTCTTGCTCAAAAACGGCTTCAATGTCTTCTTTCATCATTTTAAACATCTACAATCCCTCCTTTTTGTCATTGATTTTCTCAACAAAAAAAGCGCCTCTGACGGACAGAGACGCTTGGATGCGCGGTTCCACTCTGTTTAGGCACAATTAAAACCGTGCCTCAACTCGGTCATGATAACGGAGTATTCCGCCTCCATCTACTCGATGTCCTTTCGATGAAGGGCTCCGGGGTGCATTTCAAAAAACGAGAGGCTTAAACCACTTTCAGCCGGTGGTGGTTCTCTCTGGAAAGCGTCGTTTTCCTACTTCTCCCCGTCAACACTTTGCCGATATTCCCTTGTACTCTTACTATATTACAAAAACCCAATTTTGTTAACTAATTAAGCCATGTAAACGTTTCGTTACTTTTTCTTTCCCTAAAAGGGCAATCGCGTTTGGTAATTCCGGTCCATGTGTTTGACCAGTTACAGCGACGCGAATTGGCATGAATAGTTTTTTCCCTTTATGACCAGTAGCTTTTTGAACTCTTTTAATCGCTGCTTTAATTTCAGTCGCTTCAAATGTTTCTAATGCTTCTACTTCTTGTAAAAACGCTGAAAGAACTTCAGGAACTTGCTCTTCTGCTAGTACAGCCTTCGCTTCTTCATCGTAGGAAAGCTCGTCCTTAAAGAACATACTTGATAACTCTACAATCTCTGCCCCGTAGCTCATTTGTTCTTGATAAAGAGCGATTAATTGACGTACCCATTCTTTTTCTTCGTCCGTTAGTGTTTCGCTTACACGACCTGCTTTTTGAAGATGTGGAAGTGCTAGTTTAACCACTTCTTCAAGTTCAAGTTTTTTCATATATTGGTTGTTCATCCATGTTAGCTTCTGTTTATCAAAAACAGCTGGCGATTTAGACAGACGATCCGCATCAAAAATTTCAATGAATTCTTCTTTACTGAAAATCTCTTCTTCGCCTTTTGGAGACCAACCAAGTAACGCGATGAAGTTAAAGAGCGCATCTGGTAAATAGCCAAGCTCTTCATATTGTTCGATAAATTGAATAATCGTTTCGTCACGCTTACTTAACTTTTTACGATTTTCATTAACGATTAGCGTCATATGACCATACTTCGGTGGCTCCCAACCGAACGCTTCAAAAATCATTAACTGTTTCGGTGTATTAGAAATATGGTCATCCCCGCGAAGAACGTGGGAAATTTTCATTAAATGGTCGTCGATAGCGACAGCAAAGTTATATGTTGGGGTACCATCTTTTTTCACAATGACAAAATCGCCGATACCATCTGATTCAAACGAAACGGTTCCTTTTACCATATCATCAAACGAATATACTTTTCCTTCTGGTACACGGAAACGAATGCTTGGTTGACGACCTTCTTTTTCTAACTCCGCTTGTTGTTCTGGTGTTAAATGGCGGCACTTTCCTGAATAACGTGGCATTTCTCCACGAGCTAGTTGCGCTTCCCGTTCTGCTTCAAGCTCCTCTTCCGTACAATAACATTTGTACGCAAGTCCTCTTGCAAGTAAGTCTTCGTAATATTCTTTATATATATGATTCCGTTCCGATTGACGATAAGGACCGTATTCGCCACCTACATCAATACTTTCATCCCAATCAATACCAAGCCATTTTAAGTATTTTAACTGGCTTTGCTCGCCGCCTTCAATGTTACGCTTCTTATCCGTATCTTCAATCCGGATAATGAATTTTCCACCTTGATTACGCGCAAACAAATAGTTAAATAACGCCGTACGCGCATTACCGATATGTAAATGTCCTGTTGGGCTTGGCGCATAACGGACACGAATTTCATTTGCCATAGTCGATTGCCTCCTCACAAATTTCTCACCACTAGTTTACGTTCGCTCATCTTCTGAACCATTGTATCACTATCAACGAATGGAATAAAGTCTCTCCTACTTTTCCCCTACTTGCTGCAATAAAATACTTACTTGTGCTGCAATTCCTTCACCACGACCTGTAAACCCAAGCTTTTCAGTCGTTGTTGCTTTCACATTGACTTGATCTATCGTACCGTTTAATAAACGGGCGATGTGCGCTCGCATTTGTTCAATGTAAGGTGCCATTTTCGGTTTTTGAGCGATGATTGTACAATCAACGTTCACCAATGAAAACCCTTTGGACTCAACTAAATTCCAAACATGTTGAAGTAAAACACTGGAATCCGCATCTTTGTATTTTTCGTCCGTATCCGGAAAATGCTTACCAATGTCCCCTTCACCGATTGCACCTAAACAAGCGTCGGCTACTGCATGTAATAACACATCAGCATCAGAATGTCCTAATAATCCTTTTTCATAAGGAATCGTAATCCCACCAATAATGAGGGGACGTCCTTCCACTAGTTGATGTACGTCAAATCCTTGTCCTATCCGAAACATGTTTTTTGCTCCTTTTTCTTTTTGTTCAAACGTCAGGTAACGAATGGGGAAAGGAGGTTACTTTTCCTTTCTTTTCTCTAAAATCGCTTTAGCAAAGTACAAATCTTCTGGAGTCGTCAGTTTTATATTATCGTAATCTCCTTCAACAATGGCAACAGGATAATGTAAACGCTCCACTAAACTGGCATCGTCTGTACCTACGTATTGTTCTTCTTCCGCTCGTCGGTGTGCCTCTATTAAGATAGACATACGAAAAGCTTGTGGAGTTTGCACCGACCACAAGCTAGATCGTTCGATCGTTTCAACGACTTGGCCATCCATTCCTTTTTTGATTGTATCTTTGACAGGAACGGCCACGATGGCAGCACCTTTATCTTCCGCTTCTTGAACTAGTGCAGCAATAGTTTTATGTTGAATAAACGGACGAGCACCATCGTGTACAAGAATAATTCCATCTTCGCCAACGACTTTTAACGCTTCATACACACTATGTTGGCGCTCTTTTCCACCGTATACGAATCGAATTACTTTACGAATATTGTACCGTTGTAATAACTGACGGAAATACACTTCGTCGTTTGGATGAATCGCTAAAATGATGCCTTCACAATATACATCTTGCTCAAACACGCGTAAGGTATGCACAATAATTGGCAACCCTTCCAGTTCTAAAAATAATTTGTTCTTTCCTGCTCCCATTCGTTTGCCTTGACCTGCCGCTGGAATCACCACTCGATACGTCATAAGCAAACTCCTATTCTCAACAAGATGTTATAATGCTTTTTCTAACAATTTCGGTTTAGCAAATATCATGCGACCTGCCGACGTTTGAAGCACACTTGTTACTAGTACTTCAATATGCTTCCCTATATAATTTTTTCCTTCCTCGACAACAATCATTGTTCCATCATCTAAATATGCAACACCTTGATTGTGCTCTTTTCCATCTTTAATCACTTGCACCGTTAGTTCTTCGCCAGGAAGGACGACAGGTTTGACCGCATTGGAAAGATCGTTAATATTTAATACGGATACGTTTTGTAGCTCACATACTTTATTTAAATTAAAATCGTTCGTCACGACAACACCATTCATGATCTTCGCGAGTTTCACCAGCTTACTATCAACTTCTTGAAGGTCTTCAAAGTCTCCTTCGTATATTTGAACTTCAATCGAAAGCTCTTTTTGAATGCGATTTAAAATATCCAGCCCTCGACGACCTCTGTTCCGTTTTAACACATCTGAGGAATCGGCGATATGTTGCAGTTCTTCTAGCACGAATTGAGGGATGACAATGACACCTTCAAGAAACCCTGTCTGGCAAATATCAGCGATACGACCATCAATAATCACACTTGTATCTAAAATTTTATATTTTTTCGTAGAAGTGTCCATCTCTTCAGATTCCTTTTTCTTATTACGAGTAGGGAGGGAGAATAAATTGATTAATTCATCTCGCTTTTTAAACCCTACTTGGAATCCAACATATCCGAGTAATAACGTTAATAAAATCGGGACAACCGTATTCACAATTGGGATTTGCATTCCAGTGAACGGGAGTCCTAATAAAAAGGCAACAATTAATCCAGATACAAGACCGAGCGTACCAAATAATAAATCGGTAACAGGAGCCTTTACTAACGAATCTTCAAACCATTTGACAAAATCAACAACGTAATCAACCGCCCAAAAAGTTAGAAGATAAAAAATGATAGCACCTAAAATGGCCGTTACATATGTGTTATTAATTAATAAAACATTGTATAACGGTGTAAACAATAACAAATCTGGAATAAGAAAAATACCAAGAGTCCCACCTAAAATGAGGAAACAGGCTTGCACAATTCGTTTTAACATACCCTCACCTCCTTGTAATTCATTATAAACATTTTTTGTCATTTGAAACCTCAAATCCAATAATATTTTATGAATGTAATAAAAAAGAAATATTTTTGTGATATAAGGTTTGAATGTTATATTCAAGTCGTAGTATTTTAGAGTACCACCACCATGAACTGAAGTCAAATTTTTAAATTTTATATTTTAACATAAACCATCTATATTGACAACACATCTCATAGTTGACGGTCCGCAAACGTTTGATCTTTAATTAGCTTTAACCCTTCTTTTATTTTTCGTGCTCGAACTTCTCCAATCCCTTCGACATCATCTAATTCTTCTACGGTTGCTTGCAAAATGTTCGGTAAGCTTTTTAATTTGGTGACTAAGTTTTCAATAATAATTGTTGGTAGCCGAGGGATTTTGTTTAACAACCGATACCCTCTAGGAGCAATCGATTGGTCTAACGGTACGTAGCCTTGATATCCAAGTAGTTTTAATAACACATGATCATCTATCATTTCCGACTTGGCCAGTTCTTGAAAACGGGTTAGTAGTTTGTATGATTGTACATTTCGGTCAAAAGCGTAATCTCGTATCACATGCATGGCTTCTTCTTCTAAATCAACTAACAATTCGTTCATCTGTAATCGTATTAATCGCCCTTCGGTTCCTAGTTCATTTAAATAGCAATTGAGTTCGTTTTTAATGCGTAACACCATCTCAAAGCGGTGTAACACTTGCAACAAATCGCTATAAGTTACTAACTCTTCAAATTCTAATACCGATAAATTAGAAATGCTTTGATCAAGGACTACTTTGTATTTTTCTAAAGTTTGAATGGCTTGGTTTGCTTTTGTTAAAATGACACCTATTTCTCTTAACGCATAACGAAAGTTTCCTTGATATAAAGTTATCACGTTACGTCGTTGAGATATTGCAATAACTAGAGCATTTGTTTGTTTTGCGACCCGATCGGCTGTGCGATGTCTCATCCCCGTCTCCGTCGAAGGGATTGACGGATCTGGAACTAATTGAGCGTTAGCAATTAATATTTTATCTCCCGTCTCATTTAATATAATGGCGCCATCCATTTTTGCTAACTCGTATAAGAAATTGGGGGAAAACGGACAATTAATGTGAAAGCCACCATCAACGACGGATGTTACTTTTTCGTTATATCCTAGTACAATCAGTCCCCCTGTATTCGCACGTAACACATTGTCAATTCCTTCGCGTAATGGCGTACCAGGTGCGACTAGCTGTAGCACATCCGACATATCCCCAAGCCTTTTTTCATCCATAATTTAGCCTCCTAACGTGTATTCCAACGCTTCTACGATCGTGGATACACCGATCACTTGCACCCCTTTTGGTATCGTCCACCCACCTAAATTATTTTGCGGGACGATAATACGATCAAACCCCAGTTTAGCTGCTTCTTGAACCCGTTGTTCGATTCGAGAAACTCGGCGAATCTCACCAGTCAAACCTACTTCCCCAATAATACAATCTTTGGCTCGTGTCGGTTGATCACGGAAGCTGGAGACAATGCTTACGGCAATCGCTAAGTCGATGGCTGGTTCATCTAACTTTAACCCACCTGCTACTTTTAAATACGCATCTTGCTGTTGAAGAAGCATTCCAACCCGCTTCTCAAGTACCGCCATAATTAAGGACACTCGGTTATGATCAATCCCTGTTGCCATTCGCTTCGGGTTATGAAAACTCGTTGGTGCAATTAAAGCTTGTATTTCTACTAATACTGGACGCGTTCCTTCCATTGAAGCGACTACGGTCGAACCAGCAGCTCCATGGGATCGTTCTTCTAAAAAGATTTCCGATGGGTTCTCCACTTCGTCAAGACCAAACTCTTTCATTTCAAAAATCCCCATCTCATTCGTTGAACCAAACCTGTTTTTAACAGCCCGAAGTATTCGATACGAATGGTGCCGTTCTCCTTCAAAATACAACACGGTATCAACCATATGTTCTAAAAGCTTCGGTCCGGCAATGGATCCCTCTTTAGTAACATGTCCAACAATAAAAATAGCAATTCCTTTCGTTTTAGCAATTCGCATAAGCTCGGCTGTACATTCTCTTACTTGGGACACACTCCCTGGTGCAGAGGTGACATCCGGATGATAGATTGTTTGAATTGAATCGATAATTACAAAAGATGGTACCATTTCTTCTATTGTATGAAGGATTGTTTCTAAATTCGTTTCCGAAAACACATAAAGTTCATCAGCATGAATATTTAATCGATTCGCTCTTAATTTTGTTTGTTTGACTGATTCTTCTCCAGAAATGTAAAGCACTTTCTGTTGTTTACTTGCCAATTGGGATGAAACTTGTAACAACAATGTCGATTTTCCAATACCGGGATCGCCCCCAATTAGAACAAGGGAACCTGGAACAACACCGCCCCCTAATACTCGATTGAGCTCCTTTAAATCGGTTTGGATGCGCGGTTCTTCTACTGTTTCGATTGTTTTAATGGAAACGGCTTTGGCAGTCGAAGTAGAAGGAGTATGTAAAAAAGCGCCTTTTTTCCGTCCAACAATTTCAACTTCCTCTACCATTTGGTTCCATGCCCCACATCCAGGGCAACGTCCCATCCACTTTGGGGATTCATAACCGCATGATTGACACATAAATTTTGTTTTTTTCTTTGCCATGGTTTTCTCCTCTCTATGAAATTGTTACCAATAAAAAGAAAAGGGGGACACGTTCCGTTTGTTGACGTGAACCCCCTACATGCCATTACGACACGGAACCAGTTGTTTCCGCTGTTCTCACGACAAATTCCCCATTTTCAACATCGATTACCACATGTTGACCGGTAAGCACCGTTCCTTTTAACAACTCTTCAGAAAGACGGTCTTCCACATGTTTTTGAATGGCACGACGGAGCGGGCGAGCACCGTATTCTAAATCAAACCCTTCTTCCGCTAATTTTTCTTTCGCCGCATCCGTGATTTCTAATTCAATGTTTTGCTCTTTTAATCGTTTTGTTAATTGATTGGCCATCAGTGTGACGATTTGTTTTAAATGTTCTTTCTCAAGTGAATGGAAGACGATAATTTCGTCAATCCGGTTCAAGAACTCAGGACGGAACGCTTTTTTCAGCTCTTCCATCACTTTTCCTTTCATATCATTATATTTTTGATTGTTATCTTGAATATTGAAGCCAACATATTTATTTCGTTTTAGCGCATCTGCACCAACGTTGGATGTCATAATGACAATCGTATTTCGGAAGTCAACCGTTCTACCTTTTGAATCCGTTAGGCGACCATCTTCTAGTACTTGAAGTAAAATATTGAACACATCTGGATGAGCTTTCTCGATTTCATCAAGTAAGACAACAGAATATGGCTTTCTACGCACTTTTTCGGTTAGCTGACCGCCTTCTTCATATCCGACGTAACCAGGAGGTGAACCAACCAAGCGAGAAGTTGAATGTTTCTCCATGTACTCGGACATGTCAATCCGAATCATCGCATCTTCATCACCAAACATTGCTTCCGCTAATGCACGAGCTAATTCTGTTTTACCAACCCCTGTTGGCCCCAAGAAGATAAAGGAACCGATTGGTCGCTTTGGATCTTTTAATCCCGCGCGTGCCCGGCGAACAGCTTTCGCTACTGCTTTTACAGCCTCCTCTTGACCAATAACACGCGAATGTAAAATTTCCTCTAAATTCAATAATTTTTCTGTTTCTGTTTGAGCTAATTTCGATACTGGCACTCCTGTCCAGCTAGAGACAACGTTCGCAATATCTTCAACGGTTACTTCGTTATTTTCTTGTCCTTGTTTTTCTTTCCAAGATTTTTTCGTTTCTTCTAATTCTTCGCGTAATTTTTGTTCGGCATCTCGTAGTGAAGCCGCCTTTTCAAATTCTTGACTTTGAACGGCTGCGTCTTTTTCTTTCCGAATTTCCTCTAACTTCGCTTCGAGCTCTTTTAAGTTTGGTGGTGTTGTAAAGGAACGTAAACGAACTTTGGAACCCGCTTCATCAATTAAGTCGATCGCTTTGTCTGGCAAGAAACGATCGGTAATGTAACGATCGGACAATTTAACCGCTGCTTCAATCGCTTCATCGGTAATGGATACGCGATGATGTGCTTCATAACGATCACGTAAGCCTTTTAAAATTTGGATAGACTCTTCAATAGTTGGTTCATCCACTTGAATCGGTTGGAAACGGCGTTCAAGAGCAGCGTCTTTTTCGATATATTTGCGATATTCATCTAATGTTGTTGCTCCGATACATTGTAATTCGCCACGTGCTAGGGCTGGTTTTAAAATATTAGATGCATCAATGGCTCCTTCCGCACCACCAGCTCCAATTAACGTATGCAACTCATCAATGAATAAAATGATATTTCCCGCTTGACGAATTTCGTCCATCACTTTCTTTAAGCGATCTTCGAATTCCCCACGATATTTTGTACCAGCAACAACTGTACCCATATCAAGAACCATAACCCGTTTATCACGTAACGTTTCTGGTACTTCATTATTGACAATTTGTTGGGCGAGTCCTTCAGCAATGGCTGTTTTACCGACACCAGGTTCACCAATTAACACCGGATTGTTTTTCGTACGGCGACTGAGCACTTCAATGACACGTTGAATCTCTTTACTACGCCCAATAACCGGGTCTAACCCACCTTCGCGAGCAATGGCAGTTAAGTCACGAGCAAGGCTATCTAGTGTCGGGGTATTCACATGAGAAGTCGTATTTCCGTGATGACCGCTTGCCTCATTGCTTCCGAGTAATTGTAACACTTGTTGACGAGCTTTATTCAGACTTACCCCTAAGTTACTTAGAACTCGAGCTGCTACTCCTTCTCCTTCACGAATTAATCCGAGTAGAATGTGCTCCGTTCCAACATAGGAATGACCTAATTTACGTGCTTCATCCATGGATAACTCAATAACTTTCTTTGCTCGAGGGGTATAGTGAGTCGTTTGGGCTGAACTTTGTCCTGTCCCGATTAAATTTTCGACTTCTTTTTGTATTTTTTCTGGACTAAGACCTAAGCCGAACAACGCTTTTGCGGCAATACCTTCTCCTTCACGAACTAACCCGAGCAAAATATGTTCAGTCCCAATATTGCTATGACCTAAACGAATGGCTTCTTCTTGAGCTAATGCTAATACTTTTTGAGCTCTTTCAGTAAATCGACCAAACATCATTAGACAACGACCTCCTATCTCATTTATTTATTGATTTCTAATTGTAGTCTTTCCCGTATTAATGCCGCTCTACGTATATCTCGTTCTTCTGGTCGAAGCGGACCACCTGCGTACTGTTGTAAAAAGTTCGGCTGAGTTAACACCATTAGCTCATTTAAAATATGTTTAGAAACATTTTTTATCATTCCCAAGTCAATGCCTAATCGTACATCAGACAGACATTTCGCTGCTTCTTTCGATTCGATAATTCGACTATGAGCTAAAACTCCATAAGAACGAAAGACACGGTCTTCTAACTGAATCCCCGAAGTTTTGACAAGAGATTCTCTAGCTGCCTTTTCTTGCTCAATAATTTGCTTCACAATACCTGTTAGGTCCTCAACCATATCTTCTTCAGATTTTCCTAATGTAATCTGGTTGGAGATTTGAAAAATATTTCCTAACGCTTCTGTTCCTTCGCCATAAATACCACGGACAACTAATCCTAGTTGATTAAGAGCTGGAATAATTTTATTGATTTGTCTTGTTATTACTAGTCCTGGTAAATGGACCATCACTGATGCGCGTAAGCCTGTACCTACATTCGTTGGACAGCTCGTTAAGTACCCTTTTTCTTCATCATATGAGTAATCAACTTGTTCCTCTAGCCAATCGTCAATAATATTTGCATTTTTTAATGCTTGACCAAGCTGTAATCCAGGTAAAATACATTGTATGCGAATATGATCCTCTTCATTAATCATGACGCTAATATCTTCATCTTCTGATAAAATAACCGCCCCATACGGAGACTCTTCGGCTAAGTTAGGACTAATGAGATGCTTTTCCACTAATACCCGCTTTTGTAACGGTTGAAGCTCTTCCATTTTTAAAAGTTCAAAATTTTTAATCATACGTTTATCGTAAGAGAGTAAAATGTTCGCCACTTGATTGACAACTTTTTCAGCTTCATCTTTGTTAAAAACAGTTGGGAACGAAACATCTTTTAAGTTTCTGGCTAAACGAACTCTCGACGATAACACGATTTCTGATTCGGGTCCTTCTTTTCTCATCCATGAACTTACGGCTTGGTTAATAAAGTTTTCTAGAGACATCTTTATTCTCCTCCCTCTAATTGTTTTTCGAGAGAGCGAATTTCATCGCGAACGATTGCTGCTTTTTCAAATTCTTCCTTTGCAATTAGTTCATTCATTTGTCCTTTTAGTTGCTCAATCTTTTTCTTTATTTGAATGTTTCCACCAGAACGCTTTGGCACTTTTCCATGGTGGACAACATTGCCGCTATGCACCCGCTTTAACAATGGATTTAAATGATGGCGAAATGCATCGTAGCACGAAGCACAACCAAATTTTCCTATTTTCAAAAATTGCTGAACTGTCATGTTACATCTTGGACACTGCATGACATGTTCATGTTGAAATGGATCGTGCTTAGCTTGTTGAAAAACAGAATCTACATTAAAAAGCCCAGCAAGCAAATTGTTAAAGGAGAAATTTTGTGGCGAGAACATAAACATTTCCCCTTTTTCTTGGGCACATGTTTCGCACAGATGAAATTCTGTTTTTTCTCCGTTAATTATTTTTGTAAAATGGAGGGTTGCTGGTCTTTCATGGCATTCTTGACATAACATATAAGTCACCTCTCCACTTAAGTTTTATATTTTAAAGTCGTTAACATCGCCTTCAGCATGCGAGCACGTAACTCATCTCGATGCGGCAAATCAATATATAATACCGTTCGATCCATGATGCTCGACATAATTTTCGCTTCCCTTTCGGATATAACCCCTTCTTCCAACAATCGATCAATCACATTAAGCGCACTTGACTGCGATATTCGATTCTTGACGAGTGACAGCAATTCGTCAATGAGATGGGCTTGGTCGTGAGTTTTCACTTTAATGATTCGGATATAACCACCACCGCCACGTTTACTTTCAACGATATACCCTTTTTCAATGGTAAAACGCGTATTAATGACATAGTTAATTTGTGACGGGACACATTGAAACTTATCTGCAATTTCACTTCTTTTAATTTCAACAATTTCTTCTTTGCTTTTTTCTAAAACGCGTTTTAAGTATTTTTCAATGATGTCAGAAATATTCCTCACCAAACCCCTCCTTCCCTTGACTTTGACTATCTTTGACTATAATTATAATGATTGTTTCTACCTATGGCAAATCATTTGCATTAGTATTATTTCCAATGATATACGAATGAAAACATAGGATTCAGGGCGCATTTTTTACATCTAAAAAAAATCCCCTTGGTGTACATCATTCTTTCGATAACACCAAAGGGATTCTATTTTATATATGATATTCAATAAGTGCACCATTCGTAAATTTAATAATTAGCTCTTGTCCAGAAAGAGACTGATACGTTTCTGCTTGTCCGTATGGCACTTTTAGAGACACCGCTTCATCGCCAATCATAAACTCCACCGTAAACGAATCAACTGCACCGATACAACGAGCGGAAATGACGTTGATATCCTTCTTTTTAATGGTCAATTTTTGACCAATTAAGACAAGGTCATGGTATAAGTTGTTATCTTTTTTCAATTGCTCAACAGTTACACCAAATCGCTTGGCAATTCCCCATAGCGTATCTCCCGCTACCACGGTATACGTTCCTTCTTCGTAATTCCATGCTTGAATCCGTAGTTGTTCTTCTTTTTTCAGAACTTCTTCATCATGATATTCAAGAGGAAGTTCTAGTAATTGTCCAGGATATATCCGGTCATTTTTTAATCCGTTCGCCTTTTGTAATATTTCTACCGGTATCCCTGTCTGTTTAAAAATTCTCCAAAGAGTGTCCCCTTTTTGGACTTGGTAAACGTGACCGTTTTTGGCTAATGATTTGACGATCGATTCTTTTGGTACATAAAGATGTTGACCGACATAAATCATATAGGAGGTTAAGTTGTTTATTTCCTTTAATTGTTTGACGGTCGTATCAAATTTTTTCGACAGTCGATAAAGTGTATCCCCTTTTTGGACACGATATACATCCGTTTGAGCAGCGGCTGATGAGTTATTAACTAACATGCTGCTAACAGAAATACTTGTTGCAAGAGCATATCCAACTATCGCCCGTTTTCGTTGTTTGTACTTCTTTTTACGCTCTTCGGCGATACGCTCTTTTCTTGATTTTGTAATTTTTTCTTTCATATCCATAGTTCCCCCGCAATTCTACAATATTCCTAACCAAATAGAACATTCGTGGGGAACATAAGTTTTAAGGTGTAATAGGGAGAAAAATAAATACTATTTCCTATAAAAAAGAGCCTTGTATAGACGAAAGGCTGATCTTATATAGACTTTTATCCTAAAACATAATTCATTATTCAATAACCATCGTCCAGCCGAACCGATCCTGTTCTTTTCCGTACTGGATATTCGTGATGGTCTTGTAAATTCGTTCGGAAAGGTCACCTGTTTGACAATCGTTAATCAACATACGCTCGTTATTCCAATTTAACTCCCCAACTGGTGAAATAACCGCCGCCGTTCCTGTTCCGAATACTTCCTCCAATTCACCATTGAGATATGCTTGGCGAATTTGTTTCATAGAAATACGCTCTTCTCTGACAGGAACGCCCCAATCGTGTAACAATTCAATTACGGAGTCCCTCGTTACACCTGGTAAAATGCTTCCGTTTAATTTTGGTGTCCAAACTTCTCCATTGATTTTAAAAAAGATATTCATACTGCCGACTTCTTCAATGTATGTCTTCTCTTTCGCATCTAACCAAAGAACTTGATTGTATCCGAGTTGGGCGGCTTTTTGCTGGGCAAGAAGACTGGCTGCATAGTTACCAGACGTTTTTACATGACCGACTCCCCCTTCAACGGCACGAACAAATTCACTTTCTACATAAATTTTTATCGGAGACAGTTGGTCTCCATAGTAAGCTCCCACAGGCGATAAAATAATTAACAACGTATACGTTTTGGACGGCCGAACACCTAAATAAGGTTCCGTTGCAAAAATTAATGGTCTGATGTATAAGGATGTCCCTTTTTCGGATGGAACCCAATCCTTTTCAATTTGAATTAATTGCTGCAAACCTTCTAAGACCAATTCTTCGTCAATCGACGGGATACACATCCGTCGACACGATTGATTCAGACGACGAATATTTTTCTCAGGACGAAATAATAAAATGTTTCCATTTTCTAACCGATAAGCTTTTAGCCCTTCAAAAATTGCTTGGCCGTAATGAAAAACTAAAGCTGAAGGTTCTAGCGTTAACGGTTCGTATGGGACAATTCGCGGGGAATGCCAACCATGCTCTGGATCATAGTCCATTCGAAACATATGGTCTGTAAAGTATTGACCAAACCCTAATGTAGATGCTTCTGGCTTCTCCTTCTTCACTTCTGCTTGCACAAACTCGATTACTTGATTCATCATGCTGATCTCTCCATTCTCATTAGGATTTTTTTAGGTGAAAGAGCTATTCCATTTACTCTCTTTCCTATAGAGTAAACTTCCATCAGTAGGGCGTGTTTCATCCCAACTGATGGTTAGTTGAACCAATAGGGCCTTTACGGGTAGATAATCACCCACCTATCTTCTTTGTTCACTCAGGTTTTAGAGGTGGGGATCTTACTGGCCGTTAAGTGTCGGACAAAAACAAAAAACTCGCCTCGATTGATGCACATACTTGGCACATCAATTGCTGAGGCGAGACTTCGCGGTACCACTCAACTTCTCTGCCATCCTCGCGGAAAGCAGACTCATGAAGTCAATGACTGACTTCTCTTGATAACGGAAGAACCGTTGCTTTATACTTTGACCAATGTCATTTCTAAAGCAAAGCTCCAAGGTGACTTCGCTCGAGAGATAACGTCCATCCTTTCAGCCTACGGGATGGCTCTCTTTTCTCGTTAGAGCTCTCGGCTACTCTCCTTTTCATCACTGATCATATGTAATTTATTAGATGATTTTGAGAAGATTGTAACCACTTTTACTAGTTTAGTCAATATATATTTTTGATTTTTAAAAATATTTTTTATAAGTTATGGTGCTATTGAAAATTGGGTGAGAATTGTTGATTTTTTGTTCGGTTTGGTAGTGTTTGTGCCGTTCAATCAGTTTTTTTATTCGTCTGACGAATACTTCCTTTTAACCGATTTACGACTGTAATATCTATGTGAAGTCAAGGAAAGCAGGCGAACGAGTCATGAAGTCGATAACGGAGTTCATTGAGAAGAGACTTAAACTAAAAGTAAACCGTGACAAATCAGCAGTAGACCGTCCGTGGAGAAGAAAATTTCTAGGATTTAGCTTTACGAATTACAGAATTCCACAAATTCTGTTGGCCAAAAAGAGTATGAAACGTTTTAAACACCAGATACGTAACATCACCTCCCGGTCTAAACGCATCCTTATGGAGAAACGAATCGTGAAACTAAACCGTTATATGATAGGATGGTGTGGATACTTTGCATTAGCAGATACCCCTAGTTCTTTCAAAGAATTAGATAGCTGGATAAGGCGAAGACTCCGGATGTGCTTATGGAAAGAATGGAAACTACCGAAAACAAGAGTGAAGAATCTCATTCGTCTAGGAGTTCCATCTCATAAGGCATACGAATGGGGGAACACAAGAAAGAAATACTGGAGAATAGCCAATAGTCCAATACTACACAAAACCCTTGGCAATTCCTATTGGGAAAGCCAAGGGCTGAAAAGTCTATATCGAAGATATGAATTTCTATGTCAGACTTATTTGAACCGCCGTATACCGAACGGTACGTACGGTGGTGTGAGAGGACGAGGGCTAGTCACCCTCACCTACTCGATTGCCTGGCAGCGTCCTACTCTCGCAGGGGAAACCCCCAACTACCATCGGCGCTGAGGAGCTTAACTTCCGTGTTCGGTATGGGAACGGGTGTGACCTCCTCGCCATCG